>DASZDV010000176.1:0-12232 GCA_035941575.1 Pyrinomonadaceae bacterium | reverse complement strand
CGGGTGTTGTGGTCGGAGTGGTTGGAGCACTCGCGCTGACACAAACCATCAAGAGTTTGCTGTTTGAAGTGAGCGCGACTGATCCGATCGTGTTCACTGCAATCCCGGTGCTGTTGGTGATCGTGTCGCTTGTGGCTTGTTACACGCCGGCGCGACGCGCCACAAAAGTCGATCCGCTTGTTGCGTTGCGGGATGAATAAACATGCACGCTCTAATTCAAAACTTGACCTTCGGTATTCGCGGTTTACGGAAGAACAAGGGTTTCACAATCACCGCCGTATTGACTCTCGCACTCGGAATCGGCGCGACAACGGCCATCTTCAGCGTGGTCTACGCGGTGTTCGAGCCGATGCCTTATCCGAATGCAGATCAACTGGTGATGGTTTGGTCCAGAGGTGGGCGTGGTGGGCGCAACTCCGTCGCAGCCGGAGATTTTGTCGAATGGCAACGACGCAGCACTTCGTTCCAGGCACTGAACGCATGGAGCGGTGCGACCTTCAACATCGCGACCGACGATCGACCTCAGCAGGTGGATGGCTCACGCCGTACGCCCGGCTTCTTCACGATGGAAGGATTACCGATGCTCCTCGGTCGCGACTTCCTGCCCGAAGAAGGGCAGCCAGGCAATGACCGTGTAGTAATACTGAGCCATCGCTTATGGAGTGGACACTTCAATTCGAATCGCGAGCTCGTCGGCAAAGCGATCCGGATGAACGGCGAGCCTTACACGGTCGTCGGCGTGCTTCAACCCGGCACATACGATCGGTTTAACTCGCAATTTTTCATCCCGCTCTCCTTCCGGCCCGAACAACTAACTCACGATTCGAATTTTATGCCGGTGATGGGACGCTTGAAGGATGGAGTCACGCTGGCCCAGGCGCAGGCGGAGATGGACGTTATCGCGGTTCAACTCCAGAGCGAATTTCCGCGAACGAACGCGAACCGCGGCGTGAGTGTCGAACCGCTGCACCTCAACTTCGTAACCCGCGAAACGCGTCGCAATCTTTGGCTGTTACTCGCCGCCGTTGGTTTCCTGTTGTTGATTGCCTGCGTGAACGTCGCAAACCTGTTGCTGGCCCGCGGCACTGCGCGGCAACGAGAAGTTGCGTTGAGAGCCGCGTTGGGCGCGTCGCGATCGCGATTATTCACGCAGTTTCTCACCGAGAGCTTGATTCTGGCTGTCATTGGTGGCGCGTTGGGTGTCGTGCTTGCGGTAATAATCATCGACGGTATCGAAGCCGTGATGCCGCCGGTCGGCACGATGCTGCCGTCAGAAGCAAACATCAGAATCAGTATTCCGGTTCTGGTCTTCACAATCAGCGTGTCAACGCTCGCAGGTTTGCTATTCGGCGCGGCGCCGGCGTGGCAGGCGACACGCATCGATCTTAATGAGGTGCTCAAACTCGGCGGACGCACCGGCAGCGGTGGCGCGCGTCGCAACGCACTTCGGGCGCTGGTGATCGCCGAGTTTGCCCTGGCGCTGACCTTACTTGCCAGCAGCGCATTGGCGCTTCGCGGTTTCTGGAACCTGACGCGTATCGACACCGGTATCAACACGGATCGAGTGCTCACATTTCGTTTGCCCGTGCCGTATAAGCGTCTCGAAGACGCGGACAAGATTCGCGCCTACTATCAGCAGATGCTCGAACGCATCAGGGCCGTGCCGGGCGTCACGAAAGTAGCGGCTACAACCGGCATACCCGCGCGCGGGCCTGGCTTCGGTGTGCGCGTAAGCATCGTGGGCCAACCACCTGTGGCGAATCCCTCCGAGCGTCCTGGTTCAGGATTTCAGATGATCACTCCCGAATACGTCGACGCGCTCGGCATTAGGCTGATCAAAGGACGCAATCTCAACGAGCACGACACCGCGACGAGCACGCGCGTGGCGATCGTCAACGAGTTTTTCGCCAACCGTTTCTTTCCGGGCACCGATCCCATCGGGCAGAGAATTCTTGCTGACGAGTTGATTCCCGGAAAACCAAGAGGACAGCCGATTGAATGGCAGATCGTGGGTGTATTCCACGATACGCGCGGCGCGAACTCGCGCGAAGACTACAACGAGATTTACGTGCCGTTTTCGCAGAGTCCGTGGCCGCAAGCGTCGATGGTGGTGAAGACTGAAGGCGATCCGAAGTCTGTGATCAGGAGCATCGACGCGGCGGTTAATTCCGTCGATCCCGATCTGCCGCTGGCTGGCGTCAAAACAGTGGATGAGCTGGTCGACGAAGCACTGGCAATCGATCGTTTCACGGTAGTTCTGTTTTCGTGTTTTGGAGTGCTGGGTTTGTTGCTGGCAGCCGTCGGGATTTACGGCGTGATGGCCTTCGGCGTAGGACAGCGCACACACGAGATTGGCATTCGCATGGCGCTGGGCGCGCAACGTTGGCGCGTCATTAATCTGGTTTTGAAGGAAGGAACGATTCTCGCGCTCACAGGGTCGGCCATTGGATTCATCGGCGCTTACCTGGTGGGCCGCGCGATGGAATCCACGTTGTATGGCGTTGGCGCGTTCGACGCGCGTGCGTTTGGAGCCGTGGCGTTGTTGCTGTTGATTGCGGCATTGGCGGCGTGTCTGTTTCCGGCGCGGCGAGCGAGCAGAGTCGAGCCGCTGGAGGCGCTGCGTTATGAATGATCTGAAGAATTCGCTTCGGATGCTGATCCGGAATCCGGCGTTTACGGCGATCGCGGTGCTGACACTTGCGCTCGGTATCGGTGCGAACACCGCGATCTTCAGCGTCGTCGATGCAGTGCTCCTTAAACCGCTGCCCTATCCCGAAGTTGATCGACTTGTCTTTCTCTGGTCCACGATGCCGTCGCACGGCGTGGCGACATCAGGTAGTGCGTTACCTGACTATCACGGCTGGCGCGATCGCAGCCAGGTATTTGATGGTCTCGCGGGCTTTTATTACGGCGACTTCAATCTTTCCGCGACGGGTGATGGCCCCGAACGAATTCAGGGCGCGTACGTCACCGCAAACCTGTTTCAGGTGTTGCGCATCTCGCCCGCCCTGGGCCGTCTGTTTGCTTCCGACGAAGACCAGTTCGGCAAACATCATGTGGTGTTGCTGAGCGACAAGTTGTGGCAACGACGTTTCGCTGCGAATCCGAACATTGTCGGAAGCGAGATCCGTTTGGCGGGCGAAAGTTACACCATCGCCGGTGTGATGCCGCGTGGGCTGCCATTCTTCGACAACTTGCCCGAAGTGGAACTCTGGACGCCGATGGCGTTCGCGCCAAACGACAACATGGCGACGCGCAACAACCACTTCATTAATCTGGTAGGTCGTTTGAAACCGGGCGTCAGTATGGCCCAGGCGCAAGCGAATGTGAGTGCGATCGCGCGCGCGATGGAAGAAGAGGATGCAAATAACAAAGGAATCGGCGCGTCGATTGTTCCACTTCAGGAACAAATTTCCGGCGATTCGCGGCAGGCGCTGTTGGTGCTGCTCGGTGCGGTTGCGTTTGTCCTGCTCGTTGCGTGTGTCAACGTAGCGAACCTTTTGCTGGCACGCGCAACGGCGCGCAGCAAAGAGTTGGCGGTTCGCGCGAGTCTCGGCGCCAGCCGGGCTCGCATAGTGCGACAGGTCATCATCGAGTGTCTGCCGTTGGCGTTGATCGGTGGAGGCTGCGGCGCGCTCCTGGCTACCTGGGGTATCGACCTCATCTCGACGTTGCTGCCCGATTCATTACCGCGCGGAAATGAGATTGTTGTAAACGCGCGGGTGCTGGGGTTTACTTTCGCTCTCGCGCTCGGAACGATCGTGATCTTTGGTTTGTTGCCGGCGCTGCAAGTTGCGCGCACCGACCTTCGCGACTTGCTCAACGAAGGCGCTGGATCCGGACTGGGCACGCGCAGGCAAGGACGCATGCGTCGTCTGCTGGTCGTCGCCGAAGTTGCGCTTGCACTTGTGCTCCTCGCCGGATCGGGTCTGATGATCCGCACGTTCATCAAACTTCGCCAGGTGGACGTAGGCTTTAACGCGCGCAACGTCGTGACGATGCGTGTCCCTTTGCCGGATGCGAAGTATGCGGTGCCGCTCACAGCAGACGATCCACGCGAACCGGCTGGACTCTTATTCTCCGAACAACTCCTGAACCGCATCACGAGTGTTCCCGGCGTCAAAGCCGCGGCTTTCGCGACAGTTCTTCCATTAGGCGCGGGCCAGGAATGGGGCAAGTTTCTCACGATAGAAAGCCGGCCTGCGCCGCCAACGCTCGATGAAGTGCCGCTCGTGCGGTTCGCACTAGTCAGCCCTGGTTACTTCAGCGCGTTCGACATTGCGGTACACCAGGGTCGATCGTTCAACGACTCCGATAAGAACAACTCGCAACCCGTCGCCATCATTAACGAGACTCTCGCCAATCGCTTCTTTGCCGGGCAGAACCCCGTGGGCCAGACGATCTGGATGGGACCGCCGGAACATCTCCTTCCTCCCGACGCGCAGACGCCCGACAACCGTTTCATCAGACGCACAATCGTGGGCGTTGTATCTGATGTGAAGGGTCGTAGTTTGAACGTGGAATCACCCTCGTTGGTCTACGCGCCGCTCACTCAGTATCGCCGCGAGGGTTGGACCAACAGTCTGATGCTCGCTGTGCAAACCACTACGCCTCCGGAGTCCGTCGTCTCCGCCATTCGCGAGCACGTGCGTTCACTCGACGCAGATCAACCGATCACGAACGTTCGCACGATGGACGAGCTGTTGAGCCGCGCACTTTCCAGCACGAAGTTTAGTTTGTGGCTGCTGGCGCTGTTCGCGGGTCTGAGTCTGTTGCTGGCTGCAATCGGCATCTACGGCGTGATGATGACGGCCGTGATGCAACGCACGCGCGAGATTGGTTTGCGCATGGCGCTCGGCGCGCAAAGGACAGACATTTTGCGGCTCGTAATTCCGCAGGGAATGGTGCCGGTGGTTATCGGTATTGTTGTTGGCTTGGGCGCTGCGATTGGGTTAACGCGGTTAATGTCGACGTTGTTGTTTGAGGTCAGTGCGACAGATCCGTTGACGATGGTCTTGATCACTGTGCTGCTGGGAGCTGTCGCGTTGATCGCGTGCTACCTGCCTGCGCGGCGCGCCACCAGGGTGGATCCGTTAATCGCGTTGAAGGACAACTAATGAACGATCTGAAGTACTCGTTTCGCGTGCTGGTCCAGAATCCGGCGTTCACGGCGATGGCGGTGCTGTCGCTGGCGCTGGGCATTGGTGCGAACGCGGCGATCTTCAGTTTGCTCGATGCAGTGTTACTGAAAACACTTCCGGTTAGACATCCGGAACAACTCGTCTTTCTCGAAAACGGAGAACCGGAGGCGAAGCGTTCGAGCAACATCTCTTATCGATCGTTCGAACAACTCCGTTCGCAGAATCAAGTGCTCGCCAGTCTCTGTTTCTTCTCGTTTGCAACGCGCGTCAACGCAGTCGTTAACGGAAATGCCGAAGTAGTTGAAGGCCAACTCGTCTCCGGCAATTTCTTCACGACACTCGGCGTCCAGCCCGCGGCCGGCAGGATGCTTCTTGACGCTGACGACAGCGAAGCGAATCCGCAATTGGTCGCAGTGATCAGCTACAGCTACTGGCAGAGAAGATTTGGCGCGTCTGCATTGGCGATCGGTCAGAACGTTGTCTTGAACAACCACCCGTTCACGATTGTCGGCGTGGCGCCCCCAGAGTTCTTCGGTGTGATTGTCGGCAGCGCGCCCGACGTGTATCTGCCGTCGGCGAGCGGCGATCAAATACTGCCGCGGCGTGTCCGATCGCGGCCGGCGATGTTGCCGTTTGTGTTGGCGCGTTTGCGCGAGGGAGTTGGTGAACAACAGGCGCAGCCCGCGCTGGAACTCGCAGTGAAGCAGATCGGTTTGGCCGACCTCGGACCGGATGGGACGGTTGAGAAACGCGACGCGATTCAACAGCGGCGGCTGCATTTACTGCCGGCAAGCCACGGGTTCAACGTGCTGCGCCAACAATTCTCGACGCCGTTGCGGCTGTTGATGGGCGTTGTCGGCCTCGTGCTGCTGATCGCGTGCGCGAACGTTGCAAACCTGCTGCTCGCACGCGCCGCGGCGCGTGAAAAGGAGATTGCGTTGCGCGTTGCCCTGGGTGCGAGTCGTTGGCGAATCATTCGGCAGTTACTGACTGAAAGTTTGTTGCTTGCTGTTATCGGCGGCGGTCTCGGCCTGTTGCTTGCTTCGTGGTGCAGTAGTTTGTTGCTGTCGGTGTTTTCGAGTGGACAGAATCCTGTAACCGCCGGTGCGCCGCTCACAATCAACACGCCGCTTGATCTTCGTATTCTCGGTTTCACTGCGGCCGTTTCATTGCTCGCAGCCATCGTGTTTGGACTGGCGCCTGCATGGCGCGCGGCACGCCTTGACTTAACACCCTCGCTAAAGGCGTCGCGCGGCGCCGGTGGTTCAACTCGTTCGTTCGGCTGGGGAAGAACACTCGTCGTCGCGCAGGTCGCGCTTTCGTTCACGCTACTGATCGGCGCCGGGCTTTTCATTCGCAGTCTCTCACGATTGCGCAACGTCGATATCGGTTTTCAACGTGAACACGTACTCGTCTTCAATGTCGATCCGCAGTTGATTAATTACGAACGCAAGCAAATCCCGGAACTTTACAAGCAGATGCTCGAACGTATTCGCCACGTTCCCGGTGTTGAGTCGGTCACGCTCACGCGACAGGGATTGCTGAGTGGCGGTGGCACGCAGGGAAGCATTCGCGTGCCGGGTTTCGAACCACGGCCGCAGGAGAACACGTTGATTAACGTTGGCGGCGAGTTGGAACTCGACGTGCCGTACTTCGCGCAGGTTGGACCAGACTTCTGCCGCACGCTCGGCATGACGATTCTGCACGGCCGCGACATAAGCGCGCAGGACAATGAGACGGCGCCGAAAGTCGCGCTCGTCAACGAAGCATTCGCTCGTTACTACTTCAACAACCAGGATCCGATCGGGAAGCGTTTCGATCGCGGCTCCGCCGACGGTGGCGAGGTCGAAATCGTTGGCCTGGTGAAAGACGCAAAAGCGAACAACGTGAGGGAACAAACACCGCGCACGTTCTACGTGCCTTTTCTTCAGGATTCGAGTTCGTGGCGCGAGACGAGTTTTCAGATACGAACCACGGGAGATCCGCTTGATCTTGCTGCTGCGCTGCGGCGTGAAGTGCAGACAATCAATCCGAACCTGCCGCTGTTTCGCGTGCGTACGCTCGAGTCGCAGGTCGATGAGTCGTTGGGTCAGGAACGACTCGTGACGACGCTCGCAAGTCTGTTTGGAGTTCTTGCTTTGTTGCTGGCCTGCGCCGGCTTGTACGGAGTGTTGTCTTACTCCGTCAGCCGGCGCACGCAGGAGATTGGTATTCGCATGGCTCTCGGCGCACGCCGCAGCGATGTGCTCGGTTTGTTCATTGGTCACGGAATGATGTTGGTAATGCTTGGTTTGGCAATCGGAGTCGCTGTTGCTTTTTTACTCACGCGATGGATCTCGAGTTTGTTGTTTGGCGTGTCGGCTACGGATTTGACGACCTTTGCGATCGTTACCTCTGGTCTCGCGGTTGTTGGATTGGTGGCGTGTCTTGTTCCCGCACGAAGAGCGACGAAAGTCGATCCGTTGGTGGCGCTTAGGTACGAATAAAGAGAACAGGGATAAAAAAACCGATGATTCAGGATCTCAAATACGGCGTGCGCTGGCTGCGCAAGAATCCGGGGTTCACGCTGCTCGCGGTGTTGACGCTTGCCGCCGGCATCGGTGTGAACACTGCGATGTTCAGTGTTGTGAATGCCGTCCTGTTGCGTCCGCTGCCGTTTCCCGAAGCCGATCGAATTGTCTGGATGGCGGAGTCGGGGCCGGAGATAACCGATCGCTGGGTGTCGCACCCAAACTTCCTCGACTGGCGCGCACGCAATCAGGTGTTTGAATCGATGTCGACGTTTCGCGGCTGGTCCGTCAATATCATGGGCGGCGACGGAGCGGAGAACCTCAATGCGCGCATAGTGAGCGCGGACTACTTCAAAGTGATGCGAGCGACACCCCTGCTCGGTCGCGATTTCACCGACGAAGACGATCAGTTCGGCGCCCCGTGGGTCACCATCATCAGCTATCCGTTCTGGCAACGACGTTTTGCCGGTGATCCAAACATTGTCGGGAAACAGATCATCCTCGACCATGAGCCGGTTACGATCATCGGCGTCATGCGTGAAGACTTCACGCATCAGGGCCCACCACCGTTATGGATGCTCGTCAGTTCACAGAACTGGAAACTACGTTACGACCGGATCGCCGGATATGTCATCGCACGCCTCAAGCCGAATGTGACGATCGATCAGGCGCGGGCGGAGATGAACCGGATCTCACAGGAATTGCTCCAGCAGCATCCAGTCGCCAACGCCGGCGCAAATTCAGTGAAAGTCGTTTCGTTGCAGGACAGTATTACCGGAAACATTCGCCCCGCCTTGCAGATACTTCTCGTCGCGGTCAGCGTGGTCTTACTGATCGCCTGTGCAAACGTAGCAAACCTGCTGCTGGCGCGCGCTGCGACACGTCGCAAAGAGTTTGCATTGCGCGCAGCTCTCGGCGCCTCGCGCTATCGAATCATCCGCCAATTACTGATTGAGAGCCTGCTTTTGTCGCTCGCAGGTGGCGCGCTTGGATTACTGTTCGCCGCCTGGGCCATGGTGCCGCTCTCACGCGTCGCGCACGACACTGTTCCACGGCTAGGCGACCTCTCCGTCAATACCAAAGTCCTCGTATTCAATCTGGGCGCGTCGATCATCACCGCAATCCTGTTTGGCATCGCACCCGCGCTGCGACTTTCAAAGACTCAACTTCAGGAAACTCTGAAAGACAGCGGGCCAACTACGAGCGAGCGTCAGGGTAAGCGAATGCGAGGGGTGTTAGTCGTGGCGGAAGTCGCCTTTTCTGTCACGCTGCTCGTCGGCGCGGGCCTGCTCGCGAAGAGCATGTTTCGACTGTTGCGATCTGACATTGGCTTCAACCCAAACGGCGTGCTCACGATGGAACTGAAGGCATCGCGTGGCCGCGGAGACAAGGAAGAGGTCAGCCGCATGCTGCACCAGGTGTTGGAAGTTGCTCAGGCACAGCCAGGCGTCGAATCAGCAACCCTCTCAGCCAATTTGCCGGGGTTGCGAGATGACTGGCAAAACGACATCGCGCCTGAGGGTCATCGCCCACTGAAAAAAGGCGAGCTGATCGAAGTTGATTGGGCCATCGTCACGCCTGACTACTTCCGAACGATGCGCATTCCGCTGTTGGAAGGCCGGACCTTCACGCGAGATGAGGATGAACAAGGGAAGCCGGTACTGTTGGTCGACGAGAATCTCGCGCGTCGTTTCTGGCCCAACCAGAGCGCCATCGGCAAACACATCGGATACGACAGTCCCACCGCACACGAAATCATCGGCGTGGTTAAGACGGTCGATTACTACGGCTCGGAAGTACAACCTCGGATCAAGATCTACACGCCACTCGGCCGGCATCCGCAGCGTGACTCGACGCTATCGATTCGCACATCGGTGAGCGACCCCGAGGCCCTTGCCGGGAGCATCGCGCGTGCGTTGCGGGAGTTCGACAAGGATCTGCCGGTCGCGCAAATAGCGACGTTGGACCAGATTCTGGCGCGCGAGGCGGCGCCGAGACGTTTCAACGCGACGCTGTTTTCGATCTTTGCGGTGTTAGCACTTGTGCTCGCGGCGACGGGTGTTTACGGCGTGATCGCTTACTCAGTCGCGCGTCGCACGCATGAGGTCGGCATTCGCATGGCACTCGGGGCGCAGCGTCGTGACGTGCTCGGGTTGTTCATTAGTCACGGCATGAGATTGGTGTTGCTTGGATTGGTGATCGGATTGAGTAGCGCGTTTGCGCTCACGCGATTGATGTCGAGTTTGTTGTTTGGGGTGTCTGCAAGAGACCTCACAACCTTTGTGACGGTGGCCGTGGTTTTGGCAGTGATTGGGTTGTTCGCGTGCTATCTGCCGGCAAGGAGAGCAACGAAGGTAGACCCGTTGGTAGCACTTAGGTACGAGTAAGTAACACGGATAACACAGATGATTAATGACATTCGTTATGCGCTGCGCATGCTCGTCAAGAATCCGGGCTTTGCTTGTGTTGTGGTGTTCACGCTCGCGCTGGGAATCGGCGCGAATGCGGCAATCTTCTCCCTCACAGACAAAGTGTTGTTGCAGAGCCTGCCCGTGGCCAATCCCGATCAACTCGCGGTCCTGTCGGCGTACGATCCGAAAGAAGGACCAGACATTCACAGCTCCTTCTCCTATCCAACGTATCAGGACATACGTGACCAGAACTCAGTCTTCAGCGGTGTGATCGCTCGCGGCGGCGTGCAGATGAATGTCACGTACGGCGACCAGACCGAAAGAGTACGCGGCGAACTCGTCCCGGGAAACTTTTTTGAGGTGCTTGGCGTGCGTGCGTGGGCCGGACGTCTCTTTACTCAGGACGACGACCGCACACCCGGTGCTCACCCGGTCGCAGTAATCAGTTACGGATTTTGGGAGAGCCGGTTCGGCAAAGATCCGAATCTCTTCGGCAAGACGATTCTTGTTAACGATCAACCCGTCACTGTTCTCGGTGTGACGCCGCCCGGTTTTTACGGCGTGAACCTGGAGGACAATCCCGACGTGCGCGTGCCGATGATGATGACGCCGGTCTTCAATCCTCAGCCGCCGACACGTTTGAACAGCCGGACTCATCAATGGCTCAACGTACTCGCGAGACGAAAACCCGACGTCACGCCGCAACAGGCGCAGGCGTCGCTCGATGTTCTTTACCGTCAAATTCTCGAAACGGAAGTTCAGCAGTTACCGCCGACAGTGAAACCGGCCGCTCGCGAAAGATTTCTTGCAGGCCGCATCGCCGCGCTGCCGGGAGATCAGGGACTGCGTAGCTTGCAGACTGAACTAAAGACGTCGTTGCTGTTGTTATTTGGCGCGACGTGCGCAGTGCTTTTGATCCTCTGTGCGAATCTCGCGAACCTGATGATGGCGCGTGCGACGGTTCGTGCACAGGAGATCGCGGTGCGCCTCGCACTTGGCGCGGGACGGTTGCGGCTGTTACGCCAGTGGTTAACGGAGGGTGTAGTGCTGGCCGTCCTCGGCGGCGTAGTCGGCGTAGTTGCTGCGCTGTGGATCAAGTCGGCACTAATGGCATTCATTCCTCCCGACTTCCGCTTGAACCTTAGTGGTCCATTCGACTGGCGTTTGTACCTGTTCATTTTTGGCGTCGCGATCGTGCTGGGCGTCGCGTTCAGTCTGGCGCCGGCGATCCAGGCAGCGCGACAGGTGTTCACACCAGGATTGCGTGTGGAGTCACGAAGTTTCACTTCCGCGGGAGGTCTTGTGAGTCTGAGAAGCGCATTGATCCTCGTCCAGGTCGCACTATCGCTTCCATTACTCGTGAGCGCAGCGTTATTAGTCAAAACGCTGCAAAATCTGCGCGCCGTCGATACGGGTTTCGACAAAGAAAACGTGCTCCTCGCGAGCGTGAATCCAGCGCTCAACGGCTATTCACCGGAGCGTTCTGCGAACTTTTATAACGAGTTACTCGCGCGCACGCGCGCATTGCCGGGAGTGAAAGCTGCGAGCGTTGCAACCGACTCGCCGATCTCCGGAGGGTGGGACCAACTTGGCATCGTCGTTGAAGGCTACACGCGTCGTGAGGGCGAAAGAATGTCTTGCGACGCGACGTGGGTTTCGGCTGACTACTTCAAGTCGCTGTCGATTCCGCTAGTCGCCGGTCGCGACTTCAATGAAGAGGATCGGCTCGGCAGCCCGAAGGTCACGATCATCAACGAGAAGATGGCGAAGCACTATTTCGGCGACAGCAATCCGATCGGCAAACGAATCGGTTTGGACGAGGTACCGGACAGAACGATCATAGGCGTGGTGAAGGACGCGCAGTACATCAACCTGCGCCAGAACCGCCGCCGTCATTTCTATCTGCCTACAACGCAAGAGAAGCGGCTCTCAAATCTGACGCTGCATGTGAAGACTCAGAATGAGCCACAGGCAGTTGCAGAACTGCTGCGCGCACAGTTGAAGTCAATGGATCCACATCTGCCGCTCTACGACGTTAAGACTCTCACGACGGAGATCGACCAATCGTTGGTCCAGGAACGGTTGGTGACGTGGCTTTCGTCAGCGTTCGGATTGTTGGCGACGCTATTAACAGCGCTCGGGCTTTATGGCGTGCTGACGTTCTCCGTGG
>DASZDV010000175.1:0-3520 GCA_035941575.1 Pyrinomonadaceae bacterium | reverse complement strand
GGGCAGTCGATGTATGAGATCGAACGTTACGTTCGTGCGAATGACTTGGGCACGGCAGTAGTGCTGGAAGCTGTCCTGGCGAGACGACCGCAAATTCGGAAGCTGGTGGTTGCGTCGTCGATGTCGATCTACGGCGAAGGTGCGTACACGTGCGAAAAATGCGGTCTCGTTGCACCGCAACTTAGATCGACACCGCAACTGCGGGATCGACGTTGGGAAGTCGAGTGTCCGAAGTGCGGCAAGACGCTTTCACCCGCGCCGACAAATGAAGAGAAGCCACTGTTTCCCACTTCTGTTTACGCCGTTACAAAGCAGGACCAGGAACAGTTTTGCCTGGCTGTCGGCCGCTCGTATGAGATTCCAACTGTGGCGCTGCGGTATTTCAACGTCTACGGAACGCGCCAGGCGCTCTCTAATCCATACACCGGCGTCTGCGCGATCTTTTCCGCCCGCCTGCTCAACGGCAATCGACCGTTGATCTTCGAAGACGGCGAGCAGACGCGCGACTTTGTTCACGTGAGCGATATCGTGCAAGCAAATCTTCTCGCTCTGGAAACTAATCGCGCCGATTACGAGGCGATCAATATTGGCACAGGCAGACCCACGTCAGTTCGCACTGTCAGCGATCTGCTGTCGAAAGGTCTGGGACTGGATATCGAACCTGAGATCGTTGGGAAGTATCGGGAGGGAGACATTCGCCATTGTGTGGCCGATATCTCGAAGGCAAAGTCGTTGCTAGGTTACGAGCCTCGTGTTTCACTCGAACAGGGAATTCCCGAGCTACTATCATGGGTCCGGGCGCAAGCTGCGGAGGACCAGGTTGAAAGCGCCACTGCGGAACTGGAGAGCCGGCAACTCGTGCGTTGAGTTGGGCCACGGATTACAGAGATAAACACGGGTTACACAGAAAAACAGGACACAGAGATTGCAGAGAACAAGCAGATCGCGTTTGCTGGTACTGGCTTTGTTCGCGCTGTTTCCTTCCTTCCTGAAGCGAAGCCTCTATCGCTGGTTCTTTGGCTATAAGATCGGCAAGAGAGTTCGCATCGGAGTAAGTATCATCGACGCCGGAGAGTGTTTGATCGACGACGATGTCTCCATCGGCCATTTCAACGTTGTAACGCGCGTTAAGAAACTGACGATTCAGGACCACGTGCGGATTGGTCATTTGAACATCATTCGTGGCGGTGCTGAAGTTAGTTTGGGAAGATACTCGGAAATCATTCGCATGAACGAGATCAACTCGATTCCCGATCCCGACGTAGTTAACGAGATCGATCCGAAGTTTCTGCTAGGTAATGGCAGCATCGTAACGACGGGACATAAAATAGACTTCACCGATCGCGTGGAGATTGGCAGGCGCGTGATCCTGGGCGGGCGCAATTCGTCCTTGTGGACGCACAATCGCCAAAGAACAATGCCCATCACGATCGGTTCGAAGGTTTATATTGGGTCTGAGATTCGCATGGCGCCGGGCAGCGTGATTCCTGCCCGGTCGATCGTAGGCATCGGCTCCGTCATTACTGGCGCACTGGAAGAAGAGGGTAAACTAATTGCCGGCGTCCCGGCTAAGACGATCAAGGATCTCAGCAACGACGACCAGTTTTTGATAGAAAGAAAAACGCGTCCGGATCTTCCTGACGAAGTCTGATTTGTAATGAACATAGTAATTCTCAGTTTCTTATTACTGATTTGCGCGGCTGTGGTCTGGTTACAACCGGGGGTGGGGCCCGGTGCGTTGGCTATATGTGCGGCGGTGTCTTTACCGACACTGTTGATACTGACGCGCGCCAGAGAGGAACGGCCGTTCTTACTGCGTCTCTTCATCCTGGCGCTCGTGGCAAGAATAATTCTGGCCACGGTCATTTATATGGGCCATAAGGAAGGGTTCTTCGGTGGCGACGCTAACACTTACGACGCGTTTGGCAAGTCGCTGTTGCAGTCGTTCCAGGGTGATGCTTATCACGCCTCACGGTATGCCCAGTTTATTGAGTCAGGCGCGGGTGCCTGGGGCATGCTTTACGTGGTCGCTGGTGTTTACTCATTGATCGGCGACAATAGATTTGGTGTTCAGCTTCTGAACGCCGCGGTGGGGGCGACCACGGCAGTAGTTGTTTTTTACGTTGCACAAACACTATTCAGCAATAATCGCGTTGCGAAAGTTGCCGCGGTTTTAGTGGCGTTCTTCCCCTCATTGATTCTCTGGTCGTCACAGGCGCTTAAAGACGGGTTGATCATTCTTGCTCTGGCGCTGGCGATTCTCGCCACGGTGCGACTGATGGAAAAGATCAAGATCGGATGGGTGCTGGCTCTGACTGCTTGTTTGCTTGCGCTACTGAGTCTCCGCTTCTACATCTTCTACATGATGGTCGCAGCCGTCGCCGGAAGCTTTTTTCTCGGAATGAAATCCCTCAGTGCACAGGGTTTTATCCATCGTTTCATTGCGATCGCCGTGATGGGTTTGGCGTTTACGTGGTTCGGAGTGTTGCGCTTTGCGAGCACGCAGTTCGAGCGATATGGAAATTTGAAGGCAGTTCAGATGAGCCGCACTGACCAGGCAAACGCCGGATCGGGTTTTGGGAAAGACGTGGACGTGGGCACGGCTGAAGGCGCCCTCACTGCGATTCCGATAGGACTCGTATACCTGCTCTTCGCGCCGTTTCCGTGGGACATGGCGACGTTGCGACAGAGCATCACGTTGCCGGAGATGGTCGTCTGGTGGGCGGCGTTTCCGTTGCTGGTGCTGGGCCTGTGGTATGCCTTGAGACATCGACTGCGGCAGGTTGCGCCAATCGTAATCTTCACGACGATGCTCACGCTCGCGTATTCGCTGTTCCAGGGAAACGTGGGCACCGCCTATCGCCAGCGATCGCAGTTGCTGGTCTTCTACTTCATTTTTGTTGCAGTGGGAGCGGTGTTGCTGAAGGAGAAGGCGGAAGATAGGCGCCGTCAACAAAAACTGGCGAAACAAGAACTCGCCGAGCTGCAAGCTGCGCGAGTACTCGCGCGACGACAAACAGTGCGGCCACAAACCTAGACCAAAAACTCGCGTCCTCTCAAATACTCGACAATACGGCGCGCATTCTCTTCAGCACTGTGGTTCAAAGTGTCGAGTTCCAACTCGGCATTCAACGGAGGTTCGTAAGGATCGTCAATGCCGGTGAAGTTCTTCAGCTCTCCGCGTCGCGCTTTTTTGTACATCCCTTTCATGTCGCGGCGCTCACAATCCTCGAGCGGCGTATTCACGAACACTTCGATGAATTGGTCGGCGCCGATCATCGTTCGCACGTCGTTGCGCGTCGCGCGGTATGGGCTGACAGCGGCACAGATCACGGTGCCCTGATGCTTCACGATTTCGGAAGCAACGAAACCGATCCGGCGAATGTTGGCATCGCGATCTTCTTTTGAAAATCCCAGGCCGCGCGACAGATGATTCCGAACCACGTCACCGTCGAGCACTGTGACCTGGCGACCAAACTCTTGTAGTAACACAGTCAATATTTCTGCTGTCGTTGATTTT
>DASZDV010000174.1:0-4421 GCA_035941575.1 Pyrinomonadaceae bacterium | reverse complement strand
ACCCAGCGGTATTCACCGCATGAAAGTTGTATCGGCCCTGCACTCCGAACTTTGGTGTGAACTCGTACAAGATGCCCGCGCCAACATTGCCGCCGAATTCTGTTGAGCCGGCGCCAAACTTGTAAGCGCTAATCCCGCCGTTGACAAAGGGGCGGAACTTGTTTGGCTCAGGAAGCAGATAAGCCCTTGCATTGCCGGAACTTGGTAAAGGTCAAGATCACCGACGCCCTTCGCCGGGAAACGGTGATAACCGAATATGCCTTCGGCCGAGAAGTACGGAGAAATCAGATACTCCAATCCGGCGTTAAAGCTGAAACCCGTGTCGAAGAAATTCGAGAACGTGTTGTGCGGAATGGCCGCACCGAAATCAAAAGAGACGGCAAACTTGTTTGTCGCTTGACCAGCGTTATTAACCGGATAGGCATGCAAGTCCTGACTCAGAAGGTACGTGGCAGCGAATCCCGCGTTGCCGGTAACCATCACGTCGAAGACGCACTTTTGTGTTTAGGGAAATTGGAGAAACGCCAATGCCTGCCGTTATTGACACCTGTTATTGACACCCGCCGGAGCCTGTAGTAGCGTCAAATTCACGATTCTATGCAACCACTTGCTACCTGCCTTTACCCCCACCGTGATACTTCAACTTGCTCTGTTTGTACGAAGGAGAGAACTAACCGCATTTGATAAAGATTGAGCTTCCGCCCCGGGGTCTCGAGACGCTGTTTGGTGTTCACGACCAGAACATCAAGTATCTTGAGTCTCTGCTTGACGTAAGAATCGACGCACGCGGCCAGGACGTTTCCATCGACGGCGATCCCGCTGACGTCGAAACCGCCCAACGCATCCTCGAAGACTTTTCCGACCTCTTCAAGGAAGGAAAACACTTCACCGATAAAGAACTGCGCGAGGCATTTGCACAGATCGCTGAAGACCGTGCCTTCAGTCTGCGCGACTACTTCACCAAGGCTCGTTTTAATCCCGCAGGCAAAAAGCAGGTCGCGCCGAAGTCTGCCAACCAACGCAAATACATTCAGGCTATCCAAGAGAAAGATGTTGTGTTTGGCATCGGGGTGGCAGGAACAGGCAAGACGTATCTTGCAGTCGCGATGGCGGTGCAGGCGTTGATGCAGAAGCAGGTGAATCGCATCGTGCTGGCGCGGCCCGCTGTTGAAGCCGGCGAAAAACTCGGTTTCCTTCCGGGCGATCTACAGGACAAAGTCGATCCGTATCTCCGTCCGCTATATGACGCGCTGTTTGATTTAATCGACTACGAGCGTGTTACGCGATTGCTCGAGAAGAGAGTCGTGGAGGTTGCGCCGCTCGCTTTCATGCGAGGCCGCACATTGTCCGACGCATTTATCATCCTCGACGAAGCACAAAACACGACCAGCGAACAGATGAAAATGTTCCTGACGCGCATCGGCTTCGGATCGAAAGCAGTGATCACAGGCGACGTGACGCAGGTCGATCTGCCTACGGGCAAACGTAGTGGTTTAATCGAAGCCGAACGAATACTCTCGAACCTCGAAGGGATCGAGTTTGTTTACTTCACTGAAAAAGACGTGGTTCGTCATAAGCTGGTGCAGATGATCATTCGCGCCTACGAAGAACAAGGCAAGAAGAGCCAGATGTAGTCACGATGATCGAAGCGGTCAACCGACAGCGCAAGATAAAGATCGACACTAAAGCGTGGGAAGCATTCGCGGCGAAGGCCCTCGATGCCATCGGCAAGAACGGATCATCGGCCACGATTGCTTTTGTTTCTGATAAAACCATTCGACAACTCAACGGGCAGTTTCGCGGCGTGGACAAAGCCACGGACGTGCTCTCGTTTCCTTCCGACGATCAATCTCCGAACCTCGGTGACATCGCGATCTCCGTGGACACGGCCGCGACACAAGCTGGAGAAACCGGGTTGACGTTTGAGGAAGAAGTCGCGCAGTTGATCCTTCACGGTCTGCTGCATCTCTGCGGCTACGATCACGAGACGGACAATGGCGAAATGAATCGTTTAGAGCTTCGAATCAGACGGAAGTTAGGGATTTAGACTGCACTTAACTTACTATTTCACCTACCGATGGAACTTGAAATAGGGCTGACGCTCCTGCTGTTGATTCTGCTCTCTGTGCTGGCTACGGTCGATATGGCCTTTGCTCAGCTAAGTGACGTCGGGCTGCGCCGCTTGATTGGCGAAAACGGTGACAAGCCCGAACCTCGCTCACGAGCATTTCTGCGAGAAGCTCTCGACAACCGGCCGCGTTTTGGCTTTGCCCTGTCCGCCACTATTCAGATCCTGCTGGTCGTCGTCGCGGTCCTGATCACATCGATCTCTCTAAACCTCTTTCCGGATCCACGCCTTGTTCTTGTTGGTTTAGTTGCGGGCTTAATTCTCGCAGGCATCTTCCGCCAACTGGTTCCACTTTTCATCTCAACGCGAAACCCGGAAAAAACACTACTGTTTCTGGTACCAATCATCCGGCCGTTCTTTCCGATCATGGCTTTCCTGGCCGATCCGTTTCAACGACTCTTCGATCGCTCGCGTCGCAAGGAACACCTCACCGAAACCGGAGAACAGGAAGAAGAGGAAGACGACAGCGGCAATCTTCAGGCACTCATCGATGTAGGCGAAGCTGAAGGTATTCTCGAACAAGAAGAAGGCGAACTCATTCACTCGATTATCGAGTTTGGCGACACGCGCGTGAGTGAAGTTATGACACCGCGACCAGACATTGTCGCCCTGCCCGACACTGCGACGATTCGCGAAGCACGCAACATCATTCTCGAATCGAAGTACTCGCGCTTACCTGTCTATCGCGATCAGATCGACAACGTCGAAGGCATTATCTACGTGCGCGATCTGTTGCAGTGCTGGGTTGACGGCCGCGAAGACGAGAATGTTCGTCCGCTCGTTCGTCCGGTTTACGACGTGCCAGAGACAAAACCCGTTGCTGACTTGCTCGAAGAAATGCAGAAGGCGCATGTGCAACTCGCAATGGTGATCGATGAGTACGGCGGCGTCGCAGGTCTGGTCACAGTTGAAGACATTCTCGAAGAGATCGTCGGCGAGATCGAAGACGAAGACATCGCGAGAGAAGAGCTGGAAGAAGTTGTCTCCCGCGCGGACGGATCTTACGAAGTGTTCGGCTCGGTTGAGATCGGAAAGATCGAGCAGTTGTTTGACACGGAGATCGCCGCCGACGATTTCACCACTATCGCCGGACTTGTAATTAACGAACAAGGAACAGTTCCAAACGTTGGAGAGCAGCTCAAGATTCGGGGTCTTGAAGTTGAAATACTTGAAGCTGACGAACGTCGTATTAGTCGTCTACGAGTATGGGCAGAACCGAAGGCAGTCATCGACGAAAAGGATGAAACACAAAAGCAAATTTCTGCAGGGAAAAAGAATTGATCCCGCTCCGATAGCGAAAGAGATCTCAGCGGCAGATCTGATAGACGAATCGTTTTTGGCTTATAACGCAGCGCGCCTTCGCGAAGCGTGCCAACTCTTCACGCAAAAGATGCTTGAACCGGAAGTGACGGTCGGCCTGTCTCTGACGGGCGCGTTGACTCCCGCGGGCCTCGGAATTTCGGCGCTGATTCCACTGATCAAGGCGGGCTTCGTCGATTGGATAATCTCCACCGGCGCCAACCTCTATCACGATACGCACTTCGGCATCGGTCTCTCGATGCACCAGGGAAACGCGCACACCTCCGACATCACATTGCGCGCAGAAGAAGTGGTGCGCATCTACGACATCTTTTTTGACTACTCCGTGTTGCTCGACACAGACGCGTTTTTCCGCCGGATTATCGAAGGTTCGGAGTTTCAACGCGCGATGTCAACTGCCGAGTTTCACTATCTTTGCGGCCGTTACGTTCACGAGCGCGAAAAGAAGCTCGGGATTAAAGACAAATCGCTACTGGGAGTCGCTTACGAGTATGGCGTACCGATCTACACCTCTTCTCCGGGTGATTCGTCGATCGGCATGAACGTCGCAGCAAAGGCGCTGCAAGGTAATAAACTCGCCTTCGATCCGTCACTCGACGTAAACGAAACTGCCGCAATTGTTCTCGCGGCCAAGCGAGGCGTGCGGAGTGCGACGAATGGAAAGCGCGTCAGCAAAACTAAAGGTCTTTCTGCCGTGTTCATTCTCGGCGGCGGCTCGCCGAAGAATTTTCTTTTGCAAACTGAACCGCAGATCCAGGAAGTACTCGGAATCGATGAACGTGGTCACGACTTTTTTCTACAAGTCACAGATGCGCGGCCGGACACAGGCGGACTTTCAGGTGCAACGCCTGGTGAAGCCGTGTCGTGGGGCAAAGTTGATCCTGATCGACTTCCGGATGCAGTCGTGTGTTATGTGGATTCTACTGTGGCGCTTCCGCTCATAACGGCTTATGCTCTTACGCGTCATGAACCG
>DASZDV010000173.1:0-4364 GCA_035941575.1 Pyrinomonadaceae bacterium | reverse complement strand
CCTAACGACGGATTCGCGGAGATCCCCGAAAACCCGTCAGAACCACCACACTTTACTCCGAGCACAAGTTCACTTACCGAACATTCTTCACGCTGGATCTGATTCACTTCCGGCAGCATGCGCTCGACTTCCTGCAAGCCTCTTTGAATCGCCGCCTGCGTGCCGCCGACTTCCTGAATCCCGATCTTCGCGACTGGTTTGTTGAACGACTTCTCACGTTTCAGCAGGTACTTCTCAACCTGCGAGAGGTTCGTCTTCTCACAACCAAGATCGATTAGGATCACGCCGCCAACGTTCGGATGATCGGCATAGTTCGACAACGTGCGCAACATCACATCGATCGTCGAACCGTCCTGACAACCGCAACCCTTGTTATGCGGAATCGCAACAACACCGTCGACGTTCGGGTACTTGTCACGGTTGTAAAACGTGAACTCTGCAATCGTTGAGATCTGGCTAGCCTCGTGACTCGCACACATGCTCGTCGGAACAATCAGCACGTAGTTGCGTGTACCGACTCGCCCATCAGCACGCCGGTAACCCATGAAACTTGCGCGCTGGTCCAGCGACACATAGTCAGGCGCAGGCGTATGCAGATTCTCCGGCAGTTCACGAACTACGGGCACGTCGTTCGACATGTTCGCGTGTGTGATCTGTTCGCCGCTCTTTATCCCAAGTGAAGTTCCGATTGGCTGTCCAAACTGCAAGACGAATTCACCTGCCGGAATGTCGCGGGTGGCGAAACGATGTCCTGGTGGAACGACGTCACGCAGCTCAACCAGCACGCCGTTTGGCAAGACGACTCCCAAGCCCACCGAAGTCTCATTTTTCACGACCGCGACATTGTCTTTCGGGTCGACGATGATGGCGTACTCGCTGATATCGGCGGCGTTTGGGGTTACTGTATTGGCCATAACTTGGACGTAAATGGTTAAACCAATCGCGCTTCAGAACCAATGATCTTGACCGCGGCTCGTATGAATGCTAAAGAGAATGTGCCCTAATTTCACTAAATGGTCAAACCTTTTGAGCCCCATTCTGGATAAATTCAAACTCCACGATCGTGTGGCGCTGGTGACCGGAGCATCTACCGGACTCGGCGCTGCGATTGCCATCGCTCTGGCTGAAGCAGGCGCGCAAGTCGCTTGTCACGGTAACACTCGTTCGCCCAAAGCAACAGCGGAGCGAATCAACAGCGCCGGCGGTGTGGCGCATGCGGTCACCGGCGATCTCAGCCGGCCTGAGACTGCGAAACTGCTCATAGAACAAACACTCGAACGTTTTGGAAAGCTCGACATCCTCGTCAACAACGCCGGCACGATTCGTCGCGCGCCCGCGGTTGAGTATTCAGATGACGACTGGGCCGCGGTGATTGAAGTGAACCTGTCGAGTGTGTTTCGGCTGTCAAAACTTGCCGGCAAACAGATGATTGAAAGCGGACGCGGCGGCAAGATCGTGAACATAGCGTCGTTGCTCTCGTTTCAGGGGGGTATTACCGTGCCTGCGTATGCGGCGTCGAAAGGCGGCGTGGCGCAACTCACGAAAGCGTTGGCAAACGAATGGGCCAAACATCGGATCAACGTCAACGCAATCGCGCCTGGTTACATGCGGACAACGAATACCGCGGCGCTGCAAGCCGATGAAGTGCGCAACCGGCAGATTCTCGAACGCATTCCCGCCGCGCGTTGGGGCGAGCCTGAAGATGTGGCCGGCGCCGCCGTATTTCTCTCCTCACCCGCGAGCGATTACGTCAACGGCCACGTACTAGTCGTCGACGGCGGCTGGCTCGGCCGATAATCACAAAACGGCACAAGCGCGACAAAGAAGCACAAGACGTACAAGAAGTGTTCCTTAACTCGTTTGTGCTTCTTGTGCCTCTTTGTGGCTCAAAAAGTCTTCTCTTAGCGGAGAGAAGATGTCGATCAGGACGACTTCTTCGTCCATCATCGTTGCCCCGTGCCAGCAATGCGATGGAAAGTGCAGGACGTCGCCCGCGGAAGCAATCCGTTCCGTTCCTTCAATAAAAAACCTTACGCGGCCACGCTCGACGATCGTCATCTGTTCGTGCGGATGATCGTGTTCAGGAGTCACGAGAAACGGTTTGAAACGAAACCGGCAAATCATCATTCGATTGCCAACGAACATCTGCCGTTCGATGCCCTCGGCCATCTGCTCAACCGGAATTGTGGACCAGTTCAAATGTTGGGCCAAACTATGGGCGTCGCCATTTCCATTCGCGTTGTCGTCTATGGCAGTGCGAGACATTTTGTGGTCCTCTACTTTTTATCGCTAACGGCCTCGAGACCAGATCCACTTGCGGCGTACTCGGGCTGCACGTTTACGACTCCGTAAAGACGATCCTCACCTTCGCGGATAGCCGCCATCATCCACAGAAAGTTGATCTGGCCGCCGGGCGCAGCCACATTCGGGTGGTAACCTTGCGGCATCAACACGCAATCGCCTTCGCGCACTACTTGGACGAGCTCAGGATCAGCGGGATCCGTGTAAACAAACTGCACACCAAATGACGGCGCGGGCATGTCGATGAAAAGGTATGCTTCTTCGAGTAGTTTCGAATGTTCGTGCGGCGGCCACGAGGTCCAGTTGCCGGGAGTTGAAAAGGTGACACCTGCCATGATGCGCCCGGCTTCAACATTGGTACCGATGAGGACGTTGAGGTCTCTTTCGGCCGGTGGTTTGCCGGCTATCAAATGGAGTCTCGGGTTCTCTCTGACTTCCTTGTAAGAAACAAACTTCGTCGGATATTTCTTCGTCACCGGCGCGGAAACCTCCGCAAGGTCGCATCCGTCATCGCCGGTGGGTTCGACTGTGATCGTCGAGTCACGTGCAACATACACGGTGTCGTACTGGCCCAGTTGAAACGACTCACCGTTGGCCGAAATCTTCGCGCTGCCTTTCAAACAAATCAGTCCAGTCTCATGATCGTTATTTGAAAACTCTTGCGCCGGATCTCCGGCGCCCAAAGTAATTCGGCCGTAGTGCAAAAAGCGCGCGGCGGTTTTTCCCGGCGCGACTGCCGTACGCCGGCCGCGCCCTTCGTGCGTGCGAGGCACAAAGCAGGTTTCCGGCGTGATTGGATTTTGTTTAACTTCCGGTTTCATCCCTTTCTCCTAACTTACCGTCAACGTGATCTTAAATTTCAGTGGTTTCTCTGGGCTCACCGTCACATTGCGTGTCTCGTACACGAGATGCAACGGAATTGCTCCATGAACTCCGCGCCCGAGCGGACTATCGCCAGTCGCTTTAATCGACACGTCTACGGGAAACGTCGCGTCTGACAGCCGCACTGAAAGTTTTCCGTTTTTCGAGCTGAAGAGATCGATGCGAGTTCCTTCGACGAAACGGGTCTCAGCGCTATCGTGTGTCGTCGGCACGGAGAGCCACCAGCGGCGAATGCTAACGGGTTGTGTCGAACTCAACGTTTCCTCACGAACAACAGCGCGTTGGTCAAATCGCCACGAGACCTCCGCTGTTAGTCCGACGTCCTGAAACTTGCCTGGACTTGTCCCCACAACGGCCCACTTGGTCCAACGTGCACGCAAACTCCGTCCGTCCGCCGCGGGCTCGATCGAATCGGCTCCGTCAGTCGCAACCACGACACGCCCATCCGCCAACTCAATCTGCGGCGTCAGCACCGGATAGACCTGTTCGACAGGCGCAGCGAATCCGGGCAGCCCGTGTGGCGCCGGCAAGTAATCGGACATTCCCGGCTTTGGTCCAGTGGTAATGGGCAAAGCAAAGCGCATCGCACCCTGGCGAACGACCCACACACCCGCTGAACGTTGAGTCGAGCGCCGGAAAAACTCGAAACGCGCAACCGCCGGTAACGACGCTACGAGCGGAAACGAAGCGATGCCTTCCTTCTCCAACGCATTCATGATCGGCGTGTGTGAATTCGCGACTTTGCCAAAGAAGCCGGTCGTCTGTTGCCACTCGCGGTCGCGAGAGATGTAGGCGTAGTTGCCACGGCCAAACGCAAAGATCGAAAGCAGGTGTGTGTCGGTGCGGTAATCGTGCAGCAGGTAATTCCACGCCTGGTAATACAACGCGGCGATGTCTGCGAGTGGCGCGGGCCTGAACTCGGCGTGCGACGCGAGAAAGCCCGCGATCTCGGGCGTGTCGAGATAACTGACCACGCCCTGGCTGCGCCCCCAGTTGTAACCGTAACCGTCTTCAGTAACGATGTCCCACCACAAACGCATCTGCGCCTTCAACGACGGTCGAAGCTTCTCAAGGATATCCGTGCGGCCCGCCATCTCCGCCGCTTCCCAAACGTAGCGCGCATACTCGTTTGAATAACGATCGAAACGTCCAGTCGGTGGTGAATCGTCGGCGTAAAGATT
>DASZDV010000172.1:0-4578 GCA_035941575.1 Pyrinomonadaceae bacterium | reverse complement strand
GTGACAGGTATCGATCTCGTGCGCGAACAATTATCGGTAGCAGCTGGCGCGCCGCTGTCGTTTGAACAAACGGATGTCCATTGGGTGGGCCACGCAATCGAATGTCGAATCTACGCGGAAGATCCGTCTAACAACTTCTTCCCTTCACCGGGCACGATCACGCATCTACAGGAAGCGCTTGGACCAGGAATCCGAGTTGACAGCGGCGTGCGGCGGTTGTCGGAAGTTTCAATTCACTACGATCCGATGATTGCGAAGCTCGCGGCGTGGGGCCGCACCCGTGACGAAGCAATCGATCGGATGCGTCGCGCGCTCGATGAATATGAAGTCGCGGGAATTACTACGACGTTGCCGTTCTTCCGCGAGATTGTGCGTGATGAGGAGTTCATCGACGCGCGACTCGATACCGGTTTTATTTCACGCTTCAACGAACGGCGAGTTGAGCCACAGATCTCTCGTGAAGATCAGGATCTCGCTATCGTCGCGGCTGCGCTGTACTACGCGAAGTATCAACAACAAATCCGTGTTCAAAAAGGTGTTAGCAAGTGGAAACTCGCAATTCATGAAGCTAAAAGCAATCATCGGCGAGACTGAAGAGGACGTGGGATTGGAACTCGACGGTGGACGAGTTTCGGCACGGATTGGTGCGCGTACTTACGAACTTGAAGCACGCGAGATCGAACCCGGTCGTTATCTCTTTTTCTGGAACGGACGTGTGCGTGAACTTCGTGTCGACCACAGAATACGAATAGTCGATCCGAAACGTCTCCGCAGCAGCCAAAACTCCGGCGCGCATCATCACGGCGTGGCCCAGATTGTTGCTCCGATGCCCGGTAAAGTTGTACGTGTGCACGTCGAACCTGGAACCGAAGTGGAAAAAGGTGCCGGTGTGATCGTGGTCGAAGCGATGAAGATGCAGAACGAAATGAAAGCTCCGCGAGGCGGCGTAGTCATTGCAGTAAACGTCAAACCGGGTGACACCGTGAACGCGGGCGACGTGCTCGCAGAACTCGAATAGATCATGCGAATTCTTCTTTGGGACATCGACGGCACCTTGATGCGCTCGGCTAAAACCGGCGCGTACAAGGAATACACGATTCCAGTGCTCGAAGAGATCTTTGGCACTGCGGGCTGTCTGACAGACATGCAGGTTTCCGGGATGACGGACTTGCAGATCATTTTTGAGGCCCTGGCGGAAACGGGAGTCTCTCAGGAACAGATTCGCGAACAGATCGAACACTTGAGCCGCCGGCTGACTGAGGAAGCACGGCGCATCACGAGTAACGGCCGGCAGTTTTTCCAATTACTTCCGGGCGTGCGCGAGACGTTGCAGACGTTGCACGATCATCCTCGTTATCACTCCGCGCTTTTAACCGGCAACATCAAACCGATGGCCGAGTTGAAAATGGAATTGATGGGCCTCGATCAGTTCTTCACGTTACCGGGCGCGTTTGGCGAGGAGTCCCATATCCGCCGAAATCTCCCGGCTCTCGCTGCGGAACGAATACGGAATCATCTCGGCTTGGATCTCCCTGCTCACCATTTCATCGTGATCGGCGACACACCCAACGACATTGACTGCGGACGTCATTTTGGTGCCCGCACAATCGCTGTCGGTACCGGACGCTTCTACACGCGCGAAGAGATTCTTGCGTCTGAACCGGACGCGATCCTTCCCGACCTTTCCGACACGAACCTTGTTCTGTCTACTCTGAAACAACTCTAACAACAGATCTGTGTCATCTGTGGCCTAGATGCGGTGGAAGCCTTTTAGAATATCGCGCATCTTCAAACGCAAAATGACGGGACGGCCGTGAGGACAGGTGGTCGGTGACGAAGTTTGCAGAAGCCGATCGATTAACCAACGCATCTTTTCCGGCGCGAGTGGCATATTCACTTTGATCGCGGCGTGACATGCAAGCGAGGCGGCAATTTCGTCGCGCAGCGTTTCGCGGGCGCTGTTCTTCTTCTCTGCGTCAACTGTTTCCAGTAGTTCAAACAGCATGTTTCGTGCTTCGCCGGCGGGCAGGTCAGCGGGCACTGCTCGAATCGCTACCGTGCGACCGGATAAACGCATCAATTCAAATCCATAGACTTCGAGTTCGGGAACTAGTTGATCGAAGACTGCGGTTTGGGCCGGAGTGAGATCGAATGTTTCCGGCACGAGGAGCTGCTGCGACTCCGTTCGGCGTTCGGATTCTAGTGCGCGATATTTGTCGAAGAGGACGCGTTCGTGTGCGACGTGTTGATCGATCAGCAAGAGGCCTTCGTCGTCGGTGGCGATGATGAAGCTTTCTTCGAGTTGGCCCACGGGATGAATGTTTGTTGAGAGCGTTTCGGGGGTGACTTCGCGGACTAGCTTCGACGCTGAGTCAAGCGGAGGAACAGGCGACACGGATTTTACGGATTGAGTACGGATCATTTCCTCGATGTCACGTGCGATCTCCTCACCGGAAGGTAACGGAACGAACTCGATGCGTGGTTGCGGTGGCGGTGAAGCTTGAGGCGTCGCTGGAGTCGAAGAGACCGCTGCCGTGGCCGTTTGGGCCTGGGGGATTTCGAGAATCTCGGTAGGTGCAGGGGGTTGAATCTGTGAAATCTGTGTCTCAATCTGTGGAATCTGTGGTACGAAACCGGCGCTCGCCAGTGCGCTCCGAACAGCTTCACGAACCGCATCCGCCACTGCCGCTTGCCGGCGAAAGCGCACTTCCGTCTTTGCCGGATGCACGTTCACATCAACTTCCTCCAGCGGTGTCTCGATGAACAACAACGCTGCCGGATACACGCCGTGCGGCAGGATCGAACGATAACCTTCTGAAAGCGAACGGCCGATCATGCGGTCGCGCACGAATCGTCGATTCACAAACAAGTACTGCGAATCGCGCGACGTGCGGCGGTCGCGAGGCGCCGAAACAAAACCCGTCACACGCCCAATCTGCGGGTCCCCGCCGTCCACGACCAAGAGGTTTTCAAGAAACTCCTCGCCGAAGATCTGATACGCACGTTCGCGCAGGTCCTTCGCGGGAACAGCGCGCACAACCTCGCGCCCGTTGTTCACAAACACAAACGAAATCTCCGGATGCGCCAGCGCGTAATGCGTCACCAGGTTTGTGAGGTGAAACGTCTCAGTTGCTTCAGCGCGCAAAAACTTCCGCCGCGCCGGCACGTTGAAAAACAGATCGCGAACGACAATCGTGGTGCCGCGCGGGTGCGCAGCGTCTTTCACATCGCGCATCCGTCCGCCGTCGATCGCCACGCGTGTTGCGGCAGTTGCGCCTTCGGTGCTCGTCGTCAGTTCCACTTTCGCCACGGAAGCAATCGACGCGAGTGCTTCACCACGAAAACCGAGCGTGCCAATCGCGATCAGATCATCAGACACGCGAATCTTCGACGTGGCGTGCCGTTCGAAGGCGAGGATCGCGTCGTCGCGCACCATGCCTTCGCCATCGTCTGACACTTTCAACAAGCGGCGGCCGCCGGCTTCGATCTCGATCGTGATGCGCGTGGCACCCGCGTCGATCGAGTTCTCGACGAGTTCTTTGGCGACTGACGCTGGACGCTCAACGACTTCGCCCGCGGCGATCTGATTGGCGACGTGGTCTGCGAGGACGCGAATCTTGGACATTAGTTAGAGAAAGACCACCTGGTGATCGTTTGAGCTGAGATTTATCGCATTGAAGATCCAGTCGATCACGTAAGTGCCGTGGCGGGACAGCAGCGAAGTGATGTTGATGTGACGCTCCTGCAAATTCTTGTTCGGATAGAGCTGATCGCAAGCGCGTTCCAATTGGCGGTGAACGGCTTCGTCGCGAGCCATCTGCGCGCGCACAAAGCGACTGCGCAAGCCTTCGAGCTGGTAATTGATCTTCTTGCGTCCGGTGTCGAGCGCGCTGGCGAGCGTCGGATCGACACTCTTCAACTCGTCTCGCAAACGATCGAGTTCGTTGTTGACGTTCTGTTCCGCGTTGGTGAAAAGTTTTGCGGTGCCTGCGCCAAGATGCTCTTCAACGACGCGCTTGATAACTGGTTCGATTCCTTCGAAGAAGTCGGCGAGCGTCAACCCGTATCTCTCGAGCACACGGCCCGTGTGACGTTCGATCATCGTCAAACTCGAACGCGGCAGAATCGGCGTCGCCGGCCGCTCGAGCACGCGATAAACTTCGGCGGTCTGCGCGAAGTAAGCGATCTCAGCCGCGCCGCCGTAGTAAGCAATCGTAGGCAGAAGATAATCCTGGACCACCGCGCGCAAAGTCACGTTTGGGCTGAAACGTTCGGGCGTCTCAAGCGCCATCGTTGCGAGTTCGTCCGCTGTGTACTCTGTTTCGTTTTCTTTCGTTCTGTACTTGCCGTTGTCAGCGCGAGTGAGAGCATGGCGAGCCCCTGTGTCGTCATGAATAAAGAGTGGAAAAGAGTTCCCGGTTGCGAGCACTTGCGCGTGATAACCACTGCTCTCGAGGTCACGACTGCGCTGTTCGATGGCAGTCGCAATCTCCGGCGCGCGTTGCGCTGCGGCTGAATAGAGCGGAGCGGCAAGTTTCTTGAGTTCGCTGTCGAGTGGATTGAGAAAGATCAAACCAT
>DASZDV010000171.1:0-3796 GCA_035941575.1 Pyrinomonadaceae bacterium | reverse complement strand
CGCCGTCTACCACTCGCAGTCGGGCGTATCAACGTTTACTCAGATACCCGGCCTGCGTGTGATCTATCCGTCCAACGCGCTCGACGCGAATGGACTGCTGCGCACGGCGATCCGTTGTGACGATCCCGTGCTCTTTCTCGAACACAAACACCTGTATCGCCAGGCTTACAACAAGTCGCAGTATCCGGGCGCCGACTTCATGATTCCGTTTGCGAAGGCGAAGAAAGTTCGAGAAGGAAAAGACCTCACGATCATTACTTACGGTGCGCTTGTGCAGCGTTCGATCGTGGCGGCGAAACAGGCGGAGCAGGATGGAACAAGCGTCGAGATCGTCGATCTGCGCAGCCTCGTTCCGTACGACTGGGATGCGATCGTTGAGTCAGTCAAACGAACTAACCGCGTGATCGTTGCTCACGAAGATTCGCTGTCGTTTGGTTATGGCGCTGAGATCGCCGCACGTATCGCCGCTGAACTTTTCGAGTATCTCGATGCGCCGGTGAAACGCGTCTGCGCGCTCGACACTTTTGTGGCGTACGCCC
This sequence comes from Pyrinomonadaceae bacterium, assembly GCA_035941575.1. Lineage (GTDB taxonomy): Bacteria > Acidobacteriota > Blastocatellia > Pyrinomonadales > Pyrinomonadaceae > PSRF01. The sequence continues at coordinate 3,257 of DASZDV010000171.1, read as the reverse complement.
CGCAACTTGAAGATGCAATCCTTCCGCAAGCTTCCGATGTTGCGAAAGCAATAGCTGAACTCAAGGCATACTAAACTTTTAACAACAACTTTATGTACACGGCGCTGCGGCCCAATAGCCGTACAGGCGTGTATTGTTCTGTTTCGCGCTGACTCTTCCTCCCGTCTGTTTATCAACAAAAAATGTAAACCCTAGCGGCACAGAGGTTGCGGAAACTGGTGTACATACGCCTGCGCGCGTCTCCCCGACATCGTTCCCCCGACAATTAATCGCGATTAATTTGACACAAGGGAGGTACAACTGATGAGCAAGCACGTATCGAGTGTCCTGGCTGCTGCGATTCTGACTCTCGCACTTGCCGCACTCGCTGTCGCACAAACAACAACGACAACTACTACGCAGAAGACAGTGGTTCAGAATCCCGACGGGACGTACACCGTTATTGAATACCCAGTGAAAAAAGAGATTAAGCTCGATCTGACGCCTGTTACTATTCAAGGCGCAACCGGCGTGGCGACAATTCTTCGCGATGACGACGGCACGAAGATCAAACTTAATCTGACGAACGTACCGGCTGACGTTAGCGCGTTGACATTGTATGCGGTCGACGATGCAGGTATGGTCACGGCGCTCGGTCCAATCACAATCAGCAACGGTGTAGGCGAGTTCGCGGCTACAACTCCGCTGTCGAAGTTTATGTTGATTGCTTCGCCGGAGACTGCGTTGACTGCCTATGACGCGAACACGAAAATCTTTTTCCGCAGCGCGGTTCCGCAAGGCTTAGCGGTGATACCCGTAAAGGCGAATCCGTCTGGTGAGAAAGTGTCAGCCGTGACGACGCCGACGGGTACGCAGGTCGCAGCGGGAGCCACTTACACTGCGCCGCTACTGAACATTCCGGCTTTCAAAAAAGGCGACGACACTAAAATCAAGGTCGACTTTTCCGGTCCGTTGAGTGGTGCTCGGGCGAACGTGTTCATTACGCCGCGGAAAGATGGACCAACCGAAGTGAAGATGCGTTTCCACGACCTGAAGGAAGCACCTGCGGGTCAGCACTTCATCGTCTGGGCGGTTGGAGCTGACGGCACCTACCAGAAAGTCGGAGAGATAGTGAACACTGGAGGACGCAACGAGGCGGAGATCAAGACGGAAACCACGTTGGCGGACTTTGGTCTTCTCATTACGCAGGAAAGTGCGATTGGCGTATCGCCGGTTGGACCGGCTGTCGCCACCATCCACATCGTTCCATAGCTCGGTGAGCTAGGGTTGGTTGGCTTGGGCCGTGCCGAAAGGTGCGGCCCTTTCTTTGGGTTATAGATCCCACAAAGATCTTCCACCGGAAAGGGATCTTGCGCTAATATTGCCCTGACAGAGGTTCCGACCTCAGGTCTCCCGACGGGGCTCAAACTCGAGCCTCTCTTTTCACTTACCGCGAGATCCCCTGGCCGTGGTTCCCCATCACGGACCTAAGTCTCCGTTTTCCAGAGTGTTGACGACATGAAAAAGATACCCTTCCCCCGATTGGTTCCCCTGGCGTTGGTCCTGCTTCTCTCCGCCATTGTTCAGGCCCAGGAAAGTCTGCCGGTCCTTGTAAAGCGAGTGAAACCTGCGGTCGTCGCTATCGCCACCTACGATAGCAACGGCGAAGCACTGATGACTGGCAGCGGCTTCTTTTTGCGCTCGGGACAGGTCGTAACGAACCTGCACGTCGTGCGCGGAGCTACACGGGCCGAAATCAAGACACTCGACGGCAAAGGCAAGGTCTATCCCGTCACCGGCGCGCTGGACGTTGATGAGGAAGGCGATTTGGCGTTGCTCAACGTCGATATGCCGCTTCAGCCGGCGCGTGGCAGCGAACTAGCGAGTGACCTGCCCGATGAAGGCGAGGCGATTTTTGTGATCGGAAATCCGTTGAAGCTTGAAGGTTCGGTGAGCGACGGGATTGTGTCGGCGGTTCGGGAAGTGCCGAACAGTTACCGGATCATTCAGATCACCGCGCCGATTTCTCATGGCAATAGCGGGAGTCCGGTTTTTAATCTTCGCGGCCAGGTGTTGGGCGTGGTGACGGTGAAAGTCACGAACGGTCAGAACATCAATCTTGCGATCGCGGCTGCGCGTGTCGGCCAACTGCGAGCAGGAAAACTGATACCGCTTACGGAGCTGACGTTGAAGGCTAAAGGAGACGTCGCGGAGTCGTCCTACCGCAACGGTCTTGATTCGCTTTGGCTTGGCAATTACGACAGCGCAGTCGGGTATTTTGAGAACGCGGTCAACAAGAATCCGAAGCGAGCTGAAGCGTGGGTGCAGGTGGGTTACTGCAAAGTGAAACAAGGGAAGAGCCAGGAAGCGATTCGCGCTTATCTACAGGCGTTGCAACTCAAACCCGAAGACGCAGAGATTCACAACAAACTTGGTGATGCGTATTACTACGCGGGACGTTTGCGTGAGGCGATTGAGTCGTACACGACGGCGAAACAAATACGGCCTGACAACGCAGAGACGTTTTACAACCTCGCGATCGCGTATTACGAGAGTGGCAACCTGACGATGGCCGCAGCCGAAGCGCGCGCCCTCCAGCGCCTCGACCAGAAGCTCTACGAGAAATACCTCCGCGAAACGATGTAGCTCCCTCGGCGACGTCGCTACGCGTCATTCACCGGCCTGGCCGGTGAAGACTGCGGGGTCAACGCTCTGAGGATTGCCGAGGACCACGAAACGGATGTTGCGCATGTATTTCTGAGAAACACGTTGAATGTCAGCGGGAGTCACCGCGCTCAGCTTCTCAAGAAAATCTACTGAATTACGCCAGCCGCCGCCGATCAACTCATACTGGGCCAACTCACCAGCCTGCGCCGCGTTCGTCTCCTGGCCCAGGTAGTACGTCGTCAAATACTGTGCAATCACGGCGTGTATATCGCTGGCGCTAACAGCTTCCGTTTGTAATCTCGCGATCTCGCTCAACATCACGCGAATCGATCTATTCGCGTCAACCGCAGTCACGTACAACCCACCAACATTCGCCGCTTGCGTGCGCAGGAACGCATCCGGTGCATACGACAAGTTTTGCTTAACACGAACTTCTTCAAACACGCGATCGCGTAATAACGAACTCGCGATGCGCATAGCGTAAATGTCCGGCGAGGTCAGCGATGGCGCCGTAAACAAACCCTGAATGTAATTAGTGGGCAACTCACGCGGCGTAATCTCCACCGTAGATTTATCAAACGCCAACTGCGGCACCGCGGCCGGTTTGTAAC
>DASZDV010000170.1:0-1899 GCA_035941575.1 Pyrinomonadaceae bacterium | reverse complement strand
ATGGTTTGGTTGCTGCGGCGTCGGCAGCGGTTCGGGCGTCGTTGTTGGCGTTTGGGCTGGGAGAGATTTTGTCGGTCACACAGATCTCGGTCGCGGTGATCTTCGCGACGGCGAGATACGAGATGTTCTTATCAGGATGCTCTGCGTCCTCACTCGTGTTGTAGCGAATGATTAGTGCTACTGGCGAAAGCTTGCCGTTCTGCCGGTTGAGACGCCATTCAGCCGTTGGTCCAACCGTCGAAAAACCGCCACTGACGACGCTCCACAGTTCCAATGAATGTTCGACGCCGCGCGGCGTGACGACAGTTATGTTTTGGCGGAGATCGCCTTCGCTGACGATAAGCGTATAGCCTGCGGTCCCGCGGCATTTCTGCACCATGTCGTCCTCGTCGGCGTTCGCTGACTTAATTGATCGACACTGCTTCGCGTCCAACGACGTGTACACACTGCGATTCTGGGCCATAGAGAAGGAACTCACGAGGAAAGGGATCGCGATCAAAAGCGCAATACGCATAGGTAACACCGATCTCAATACAGATTGCCCTCGCGTTTATGGCCTGTGTAGTCAACGTAAACAACCTTGAGATCCGTGTAGAAATCGAGCGCCGTTGAACCTTGCTCGCGATCGCCGATACCGGTGCCTTTGATGCCACCAAAGGGAACATGCGCTTCGCCGCCCGTCGTCGGTGAGTTGATGTGCGTCATGCCGGTTTCAATCTCATCGACGAAGCGAAAGATGCGAGCGGCATCGTTGCTAAAGATTGAAGACGACAACCCGTATTCGCAATCATTCGCCACTTCCATGGCATGGTCAAAATCCTTGACGCGCAGTACCGACAACACCGGACCAAAAATCTCCTCGCGCGCGATGCGCATATCGGGCGTGACGTGATCGAAAACCGTCGGCTTCACAAAGTAACCTTTATCAAGTCCTTCACCGTTGGCGCGTGAACCACCGCAGACGAGTCTCGCGCCATCTTCGCGACCAATGTCGATGTAACTCAACACTGTCTTAAACTGGTTCTCATCAACACTCGGTCCCATTTCCGTTTTCGGATCGTCTCCAGGGCCAATGCGCATCGACTCAGCGCGTTTCGTAATCCGGCTCACAAACTCATCGGCAATTTCATTCACTACCACCGCGCGACTTGTTGCAGTGCAGCGTTGACCTGACGAACCAAACGCGCCCTGTGCTGTCGATTCAACCGCGAGATCCATGTCAGCATCTTCAAGCACGACGACCGGGTTCTTTCCACCCATCTCGCACTGCACCTTTGCACCGCGGCGCGAAGCCTGTTCGTAGAGTCGAATGCCGACGCCGTTTGAGCCAGTGAACGAGATCGCTTTGACGGCCGTGTGATTGATGATCTCGTCGCCTGCTTCTGAACCGGATCCAAGAACAAGATTAAGAACGCCCGCAGGTATTCCAGCAGCTTCGAAGATCTCGGTGATCCGAACTGCTGTCGCGGGGGTGATTGATGCCGGTTTGAAAACAACTGTGTTACCCGCAACGAGCGCGGGCGCGATCTTCCAAATCGGAATTGCAACCGGAAAATTCCAGGGAGTGACACATGCGACGACGCCGATCGGTTGTTTGATCGTGTAAGCGAAATTCAACGGTAACTCGGACGGAATTGTTTCGCCGGTGAGACGCCGCGATTCACCGGCGCAAAACTCCGCGACGTTGATCGAGCGCTGTAGTTCACCACGCGATTCCGCGATCGTCTTTCCTTCTTCGCGCGTCAGGATCTGCGCCAGCTCTTCTTTGTTTTCTTCGAGCAGCCTCGCGGCTTTGGCGACGATGCGACCGCGCGCCGGTGCCGGAGTTGCACGCCAACCGCGAAACGCGTTCGCTGCGGCTTCGACCGCCGCTCGCGCTTCTTCGCGTGTCGCCTGTCG
>DASZDV010000169.1:0-4548 GCA_035941575.1 Pyrinomonadaceae bacterium | reverse complement strand
GGAATAATCGCAGTGATCATTCAGGGCGGACTCATCGGCCGACTCGTAAAGCGTTTCGGAGAGTTGCCGCTCGTAATTGTGGGCGCGTTTTGTTTTGCGATCAGTTTATTTGCGGTGCCGTTTGTCGGTCCGGCCGCAGGGGGACTGGCGGCGTTGCTAATCGGCGGCGGCGTGTTCTCTGCAGGAAACTCGCTCGCGACGCCGGCGTTGACGAGCCTGGCTTCGAAGAGTGTCGGTCCGAATGAACAAGGAAAAATCTTAGGAGTAACGCAGTCGGTGGCGAGTCTGGCGCGTGCTGTTGGACCGTTCCTCGCCGCGGTGTTGATTAACAGTTCAATCGCGCATCGTGGCGCGGACGGCGAACCACATTACATGAGTGATCGTTCGCTTTTTGTGACGTTCTGGACTGGCGCGGCGATTATGTTCGTCGCCTTTGCTCTGGCTTTTTATTTTTCACTGCAAGGCCACAAAAAAGCACAAGAAGCACAAACGCCTTAAGCTCTTCCTTGTGTTTCTTGTGCCTCTTTGTGGCCCTATTTTGCAAACTGCGCAATAGGCCCTTCAGGATTGATCAAATCTTTCAAATTTGCGTACGGCACCAGCACTTCCTGTGGACCGGCAGCGTACGGCCCAACCTGGTACGCGTCGAAATTGATTCCCAATCCCTTCCTCGTGATCTTCCAACTCTTGTAGTTCTCCGCTTTCGCCGCTGCTCCGCTCGCGATCTCACTGTCAGTTAGCGCCTTCCCCTTGTCACTAGCTTGTTGCTTCTTGAGGTCCGCAATGCAGTACGTGGCGATCGCCTGCAAATACTTCGCGCCCGGCTTGAACAGATCGCTCAACTTGAGCTCCTTGCCGTTCTTCAGATCGTAGTTGATGACCTCCGTATACGAGTTCGGATGCGCCGCGCCTTGATAGTAGCTGCCAATATCAAACTGCACGCTGATCAAATCATCCTGCGCAAGCGCGATTTCGTAAGCTATGCCCAGGTCGCTTCCCATGGATCCTTCAGGACGCGGCTCTTCGCCTTCCCCAGGCGCCGTGTCTTTTTTGAACTCCGCAACCTTCCTGGTCACCGATCCCCGCACGAGCTGATTGAACTTTTCGAAGTTCGGGTTGCTGCCGCCACTCAACTGCGGATACCGAGCAGCGACCTCATACATCAACTTCTTATTACTCTCTTTGATCTGCTTCGCGACAATCTCAACATCCCCCGTCAACGCGATCGGTTCTTCGTGAACCGAAAACGCCGTGACCTTGTCGCTCTCTTTCTGGTTTGGCTTCGTCCAGAAACCCGCGAGTGACGCGAGCCCGTCCTGCGTGTCTACCATCCAACGGCCTTTGAACGTGCCGGTCTGTTTACCACTTTGATCGAATTCGTCGAGCAAAAACTGGCCGTCCGGTTCGATCTTGCCGCGGAGGTTTATACGCGTGCCGATGCGTTGATAGAAGTAACTGCCTGAGAGTTGATCGGCACTGCGGACGAGTTTCATCTGCAAGTCGAGTGACGAGCCGATGGAACCTTTGAAGTATTTTGTCTCCGGCGCCGGCGTGTTGCCGCCTTCGGCGTGCGCGAGTTGCGGCGTTGGCGAAGTTAGTGGTGGTGCAGTCGGAGGCGGCGCTCCCGTTCTGCGACACCCTGCGACGGCGCAAGCGAAGATCAAGAGACAGGGGATTAAAAGAAATTTCATCGGTTGTGTGTTACCAGTCCGCGTTCGAGGATATGCTGCTTCACGTCAGCGAACGTCAGTTGGCTCAAACTGCCGCCAGTAAAAAATGGGTCCTGCGTCACGTCAGCAAGCGCAAATGGCGGTTTGGGAAAACGATCCTGCTCTTCGTCCGTTTCAAAATCGGTTTCCGCGAGCACGAGTCCAAAGAGGTCGCCCAGAAACATGTCAATCGCGAACCTCCGCCCTTCGAAATCAAACTTGTAACGGTTTTTGCGAATCTCGTTGCTGTTGAAGACTGACAATGTCTCGGCCTCGAGCGCGTTCAGATAAGTGTTCGTGATCGTGGTGCGCGAAAGGTCCGGCGGATTCGTAATGAACTTTTGCGTGAACTTCACCGTCCACTTGTTTGTCCGCGGATCGCGCACTCTTCGAATTCTCAACCGTGAGCCGGTAATGTAGTTGTCCGTGATCTGTAGATGCGGATCGGCGCGGGTCAAACCTTCGGGCAAATCCGCTAACAGGTAGCGGCATTCGCGTTCGACCCGCGCATACTTACTTTCAGGAACGGTCGTGTTTTCGTCTGTGAGTCTAGCTACGCCCATCCGTCATTAAGTTGGGCCATCTAAATTTTTCCGGCCTTCATATTAGCCAGGCGTTTTTCGAAAGCGGATGTATCAAGTTTGTCCGCCTTCCCTTGCTGGATTGCCTTGTCGCCGACTGCAAAAGCCTCGTCCTTTTTGCCGAGCTTGTATAACGCATTCGCTTTGCTTCGCAGGTTGTCGAACGTCTCTTTCACTTTGATCGACTGGTTCAACCACGTCATGCCCAATTCGTCATCGGCAGGATTGTTGTTGTTAATGAGATAGTTTCCTGCCTGCATCGGCGTGCGCCAGTCGTCAGCTTTAGCTTCGCCGACCGTGGTTTTTAATCTGCTGAGAGTCGCAGCCGGAACATCCGGCACTTTGATTGTGAAGGGAACATTGACCTTCTCCCAACGAATGTTGACCTGTGCGGAATCTTCAGTGACGGGATCAAACGTATACGACAACCACTCCTGGCTCGTCTCGAGCCACTGTGGCTTCACTTTCACCCGAAGCGTGTCTTTCTTCGCGTCGTAGTCGAAGCTGCCCCACTGGTTCGATTCGCCGTTAAAGACGAGCGTCCATTCATCCTTCGTTGGAATGCTGTGCAGACTGTAGCTGCCGGCCGCAAGCTTCTCTCCGTTAATAAGAACGTCGTTGGTTACGACGAAAGTTGTGGCTTCATTTGCTCCGGTGCGCCAAACGTGACCCCATGGAACGATGGGCGCGTCCTTCGGACGTTTGGTCTGGTCGTCGAGCGTGGCTTCACCTTTCACGTCGGCGGTCTGTCCCGGCAGTGGATCACCCCAAATCTGCCGGCCTTTTACGCCAGGACGGCTGTAAGTGATCGTCACATCGGTGGGTCCGATTCTTTGCATCACACTCGCTTTTTGACTTGGACGTGGTACCGGTACCTGCGCGGACGCAACAGCGGCAAAGCACAAGACACACAAAGCGGCTAAGAAACTACAACTGCGCTTAAGTGAACTCATGGTCTTTCTCCTCGTGGATGGGTTTTGCAAATAATACATGTGGTATTCTTTGCGCGCCACATCAAGACTACCACTCAATTTGGAGGACAGCCCCATGTCTCGGCCGCTTCTTCTTCTTCTCTGTCTCCTCGTAACTGCTCCGATCTTCACAGCACACGCGCAAAACGGTCATGGTGGCCAAACGCGCCTACTGCGGAACCCAACCGTCAGTTCCACGCAGATCGCCTTTGCTTACGCAAATAACATCTGGATCGTGCCACGTGCCGGCGGCAGCGCGCGCCGCTTGACGAGCTTTCAGGGACAAACTGCAACTCCACACTTCTCTCCCGACGGAAGATGGATCGCATTCAGCGGCGAGTACGCGGGCAACTTCGACGTTTACGTTGTTTCCGCAGACGGCGGCGAGCCACGCAGACTCACATGGCATCCGGGCGCCGATGTCGTTCAAGGTTGGACGGGCGACGGTAAGTCGATTCTCTTTGTCTCCAATCGCGCTACGTGGGCTCCGAGTGGTACACCTCGTTTCTGGACTGTCTCGGCGGAAGGCGGCGTCGAAGAACCAATGATTTTGCCGCGAGCATACCAGGGCAAGTTGTCGCCGGACGGCACCCGCATCGCTTATCGCATGAATAATTCGTGGGACGAAGAACGCCGCAATTATCGCGGTGGACAGAACCGTCCGATCTGGATCGTCGATCTCAAAACTTACGATCTCGTCTCACCGCCGTGGACCGATTCGAAAGACGTCGATCCGGTTTGGGTTGACGACGCGGTCTACTTCATTTCCGACCGTGATGGTGTGGCAAACATCTGGTCTTATGAAACAAGAAGCAAGAAACTCACGCAGGTTACGAACTTCAATGACTTCGACGTGAAGGCGCTCGACTCGGGCGCCGGCAGCGTCGTGTTTGAACAAGCTGGTTACGTTCACGAACTCGATCCAAGGAACGGCAAGACAAAGATCGTCAACATCACTGCGGCGGGAGACTTTCCCTGGATGATGCCAAACTGGGAAGACGTTTCGAATCGCCTCACGAACATGGCTCTATCACCGACGGGAAAACGTGTGGCCGTCGAAGCGCGCGGCGAGATCTTCACAATCCCCGCTGAGAAAGGCGACACGCGTAACCTGACGAACTCGAGCGGTTCCGCAGACCGCGATCCGGCGTGGTCTCCGGATGGAAAGTTTGTTTCCTACTTCAGCGACAAATCGGGCGAGTACAAACTCGTCATCGAGGCACAGGACGGGCTGACACCGCCGCGCGAGATCACCCTCAAAAACGCGACCCACTATTACACGCCTTC
>DASZDV010000168.1:0-7473 GCA_035941575.1 Pyrinomonadaceae bacterium | reverse complement strand
AACACCCCTCCGCATTAGATATTCGCCGAAACATACCCCGCCGCCAAGGCCGCGAGGATTGCACCTCCGACGATCACACGATACACGATAAAGAGGCTTGTTGAATGCGTGCGCAGGTATCTGAGTAAAAACCAGATCGAGGCGTACCCTACAACGCCCGAAACGATTGTCGCGACCGTGAGCGAGCCGTAACTCCCGTGAGGCAACTTTTCAATTGCCTCTTTCAGCTCTAACAATCCACTGGCCGCGATCGCCGGTATCGAGAGTAAAAACGAAAACCTCGCCGCGGTTTCGCGGTTCAATCCGGTAAACAAGCCGCCCATGATCGTAGATCCCGAACGGCTCGATCCGGGAATCAATGCCAGCACCTGCGCGGAACCAACCGCGAGTGCGTCACCGACACGAAGTTGGTCCATCCCGCGATCTCTTTTTCCAACGATCTCTGCGATCATCATCAACACACCGACCACGATCATCATCGTCGCGATCACCCAGAGATTTTTCGTGAACGGTCCTTCGATCTGTTTCTTCAAAACCAGTCCGACAGTTCCGACAGGAAGCGAGCCGATGATCACTAACCAGCCAAGCCACGCATCGCGCGACAGTTTAGGCTGACCGGGTTCTGTTTGCCCCCTGAACCACGCGATATGGTCGCTTATGAATGCACGCGTAATGTTGACGATGTCGCGCGCAAAATAGATTAGGACAGCAAGTAGTGTTCCGAGTTGAATGACAGCGATGGTGGCCGTCGTCTGTTCGGCTTGCAGTGTTTTGTCGGCGCCACCGTAGAGATTGACGAGGCGGGCGGCAAAAACGAGATGTGCGGTTGAACTAACGGGTATGAATTCAGTCAGGCCCTGCACGAGGCCGAGGAAGATAGCTTGAAGAATCGTCATGTGGGTTCAGTATAGATCCTCTAGTCCTATTACTCTCGAAAAGAATTCCTTTCCGCGATCCAGTCGTACACAGAAGGCGGCATGATCAAACTAGAACGCACGATAGTTGCGAGTTGCCATGGGAAGGCGTAGACCTTTTTGCCTTTCTCGATGGCTGTGAGCATCTTTTTCACGGCGTCGTCGAGTTCCATCAGGTACGGCATCTTCGCGTTGCGTCCGGCGGTTAACGGCGTCTTAATAAATCCGGGATAGATGATCGTAACGGTAACACCCGAATGACGCAGATCGATCCTGAGACTCTCAAAAAAAGAGGATAACGCAGCTTTGCTGGCGCAGTAGGCAGCGGATTTTGCCAATCCGCGATAGCCGGCAAGACTCGCAATCGCGACCAACTGCCCGCTTCGACGTTTAACCATTTCGGGAAGCACTGCTGCGACACTATTCACCGCGCCAAGAACGTTGATATTGATGACTTCAGCAACCTCTTGCGGATTGAGGTTTGCGGCGTGGTCCGTCACGCCAATACCGGCGTTCGCGATCATCACGTCGATTGGACCAAGCTCCGAACGAATACGATCCGCCGCTTGCTTCATCGCGTTCGCGTCACGCACATCCGCACCGGCAGCAACTGCCGTCCCATTCTGGCTCTGTATTTGCGAGACGAGTTCGTTCAGCACGTCCTGGCGCCGCGCGACGAGGCCGAGTTTTCCACCGCGCGCTGCGATCTCGAGCGCGAGACCTTTGCCAATCCCGGACGAAGCGCCCGTGATCATCACGACCTTGTTGTTCCAGTACTTAGCCACAGAGTTACACGAATGAACACAGAACTGACCCGCCTGTCAGTGTTTATTCGTGTAAATCCGTGGCCCTAAACCAACACTATAACGGGAATGATTACCGGCCGCGCGCCGGTCTGCTTTTGAATGAACCGTTTCAACTCCACACGCACGTGCTCTTTCAACAACGTCTCATCGGCCAGCGTTTGCCGTGAAGCTCCGGCTACCGACGCTGCGACGATCCGCTTTGCATCCGCCATCAGGTAGTTGCCGGCAGAACCGTCGCTGCCAAACCCGTTCGCACTTAGACCACGCACTCCGCGCGCAACGATTCGTGGTTCGTCCTGCAACTCGCCCGACTCTTCCTGAATCGTTACCACCACCGTGATCGTGCCTTCATACGCCAACTGCTTGCGCTCGCGCACGGTATCGCTGTCGATCTCTTCGAAACCGCTTTCGTCGATGAACGTGCGTCCGATCTCGCGCTTGTCGATCACCGCTGCGCGTTCGCCGTCGAGTTCAAGCACGTCGCCGTTCTCGATCAGAATGATGTTCTCTTCAGCGTAGCCGAGATGGTTTTTGACAAACTCCTTGTGCCGAAACAGCATGCGGTACTCGCCATGAATAGGCACCACGAACTTCGGCCGCACGGCTTCAGTCATGATGCGAATGTCTTCCTGAGACGCATGACCGCTAACGTGGACCAGCCGCCGTTTCTCTTCAATGATGTTTGCGCCGCGCTTGTAAATGAATCCTATCATTCGCGAGATGAGCCGTTCATTTCCGGGAATGATGCGCGCCGATAACACGACCGTATCGCCTTCTTCGATCATCAACCCTTTGTAACTCTGCGTCGCCATCTGCGATAGAGCTGCGCGCGATTCGCCCTGCGATCCGGTAACGAGAAACACAACTTCGTGGTCGCTCATTAACTTCGCGTCGTTCAGCGAAACCAAAAGCCCGTCGGGAATGTCGAGATATCCGAGCCGCTCCGCCACCTCGACGTTCTTCTGCATCGAGCGGCCTAGCACGCAAACGTGGCGATTGAACTGTTGGGCCACGTCCAAAACGATCTGCAAGCGGTGAATAGACGAAGCAAACGCCGCCACGATGATGCGTCCCTTGGCCTCTAAAAAGATCTCTTCGAAAGCCGGAATGACCGCGCGTTCGGATGGTGTTCGGCCCGGCACAGTCGCGTTGGTCGAATCGGAAAGCAATGCCAGCACGCCGTCCTGGCCGTAACGCCGGAACGAACGCAGATCGATCGGCTCACCAATCACGGGCGTCTCATCAACTTTGTAATCGCCGGTGTGAATGATCGTGCCGACGGGTGTCTTGATGCCGAGTGAAAAACAGTCGACGAGCGAATGCGAAACGCGGATGAACTCGATCGTAAACGAGCCGATATCGACAACGTCGCGCGGCTCGACGCGATGGATCAAAACGTCGCCGAGCAGGTCGTGTTCTTCGAGTTTGCTTTCAGCGAGCCCTGCCGTGAAGTGTGAACAGTAGACGGGAACGTTGAACTTCTTGAGCAGGTACGGCAGCGCGCCGAGATGATCTTCGTGACCGTGCGTGAGAACGATGGCCGTGATGTCGTCGCGGTACTCATCGAGGAATGAAAAGTTCGGAATCGAAACGTCCACACCGTAGGCAGTCTCTTCGGGGAAGCCCATACCCGCGTCGAGAATCAACATCTCGTCGCCATAACGCACCGCCATACAGTTCATTCCAAACTCGCCGATACCGCCGAGTGGAATGATCTCGAGGACACTTGCCATAAGCCTATAGTGCCACAGATTACCACTGATGACACAGATCCATTTTCATCTGTATTATCCGTGTTATGACAATCAAACTGTTGGTCGTCCTACTCAGCCTGTTGGCCCTTTCCGTCACCGCGTTCGCCGCGGACACGATGCGGGTTGATTACTACCACACGGGCGACGCTTCGCAGGAAATATTCAGTCTCGATCGCGTCGTGGTTGAACCGTTGCCGTGGCCTGGAAACGCTTCACAAGCAATCGACACATCAAATCTCGGCAAGTACCTCTTTGAAGTGCGCGACGCGAACTCGAAGCAACTGCTCTACTCCCGTGGCTTCGCGTCGATCTACGGCGAGTGGGAAACGACTGACGAAGCGAAGTCGATGAAACGAACGTTTCAGGAGTCGCTGCGCTTCCCTGCTCCAACCGCACCCGTCACGATCGTTCTTAAGAAGCGAGATGCGAAGAATGCGTTTCAGGACATTTGGACCACGACGATCGATCCTGCCAATCAGTTTGTGGATCGTGCCAAACCAGCTGCGCCCGCGCCGCTGATTACAATTCAGAAAGCCGGCGAACCGGAAAACAAAGTTGACTTTCTGATTCTCGGCGATGGATACACAGCTGCCGAGGCCAGGAAGTTTGAAGCCGACGCGCGGCGTCTCACGGAAGTGTTGTTTGCCACCTCGCCTTTTAAAGAGAACCGTCGCAACTTTAATGTTTGGGCCTTGTGTCCGCCCGCTGCGGAATCCGGAATTTCAAGACCGTCAACAGGAATTCATCGAGACTCACCACTCGGCGCGACCTACGATGCATTTGGTTCTGAACGTTATGTGTTGACGTTCGACAACCACGCGTTGCGACGAGCCGCGCAGTTTGCGCCGTACGAGTTTATCGAAGTGCTCGCGAACAATCGTACGTACGGCGGCGGCGGAATTTTTAATCTGTACGGCACGGTCGCGTCTGACAATGCGTTTTCGAATTACGTTTTCGTTCACGAATTTGGTCACCATTTCGCCGGTCTTGCTGACGAGTACTACACCTCGCCGGTCGAGTACACGACGCCGGCGGAACGTATCGAACCCTGGGAACCGAACGTGACCGCGCTGTTGGACGTGAGCACGCTGAAATGGCGGAACCTCGTTTCGCCTATGGCGAACGTCACGCCGATTCCGACGCCCTGGAACAAGGAGGCGTTCGAGACCTACTCGCGGGAGATTCAGAAACGGCGCGCGCAATTGCGCAAAGACAGGCGGCCCGAAGAAGAGATGGAGGCGCTCTTCCGCGAAGAGCTCGAACACGAGCAGAAAATGTTTAAGGCCGAAAAGCACTACGGACAGGTGGGCGCGTTTGAAGGTGCGATGTACGAGGCTCGCGGATATTACCGACCGGAGATCGACTGCATCATGTTTTCGCGCAGTGATAAGTTCTGCAAAGTTTGCCGAGCGGCGATCGAGCGCATCATCAAGATGTACTCTTCGAGCTGACTTAAGACGTACTCAAGCTGACTTTCTCTGCTTCTTTGACAGTCTGATCCGTGTGTTCTGTGAAAATCCGGCTGGCCTTAGTGAGGTTTCAGCGGCTCGATGAAATCGCGGTCCTTAGTTCCCTCGTGGCAAACAATGCACGACTGTTGACCGCGCTCATCCAAATCCGACACGAGCGCGTAGGTCAATCCCCGATCGGACCACGTGATCACTTTCAAACCATCGATCGCGTTGAAGTGAAATCGCAAACCTCGCGACGCGATCTGTTCGCCGCCTGACGGTCGCGCCACTGAGTCGGAAGTAATCACCAGACTGATCGGTCGATCCTTCATACGGTACGCAACGTACGCCGCGTAATCGTTCTGATAGCCAACAAGCCGCGCGCCTTCGAGTGTGTAGAGCTTCTCCTGCCCTGACGACTCCTGGTAACTCGGCAACTTCACGTTGAAGTTCACCTTGTTTGCAAACCACGCCGAGATGTCCTGCGGATGGGTCGTCTCCATCTCCAGGGGCAACTGTCCACGCGAGTGGCGCAAATGACTCTCGGCGGCCATCAACGCGAATCCTGATGCCGTTCCGTTCTCCGGATGATTGTATTGACGCACAACTCGCCAAACGATTACCGGCAGGATTAAAACGAGAATCGCAGCCGCGACCGGCAGGATCCATTTCAGCCGCGAATGTTGAGGCGAAGCCTCTTTCGATCCGCTAACGATCTCCTTAACCTTCGTCTGTAACGCGGGCGAGGCCGTATGCACCGGTGCATTTCCGCGGATCGCGTTGAGAAACGCGCGTTCCTTCTCGACAAACGCCGCACACGAAAAGCAACTCTGAACGTGTGCCTCGACCGTAGCGCGTTCGTCTCCCTGCAACTCGTTATCGAGGTACAGGGCCAGTCGTTCGCGTATTTCCTCGCAGTTCTTCATCCGTGTAATCTCTGCACCTTTTGCCTGACGGAAAGTGCTTCGCGCAACTTCCCGCGCGCCCGGCCGAGCCGCGACATCACCGTACCCGCCGGACAGTTCAAGACTGTGGCGATCTCCTGATAACTAAACCCTTCGATGTCACGCAACAGAACGATTTCGCGATACGCGTCGGGTAGTTCCGCGATCGCGTCGCGCACCTGTTGCCGTTCCAGCTTCCGCAGGTAGACCACGTGGGGATTGCTGGTGGCATCGTTCGCCGTGCCGGACGTCTGTTCGTCACCGTCAAACTCAAAGATCCTCAGGCCGTTATGTTTATGGCGCATTACGTTTAGCCAGGCGTTGCGCATTATTACAAACAGCCACGCCTTAAGATTCCCTTCGGGCGCCGGTTGGTTGGCGGCCCTGACCGCGCGCAAATAAGTTTCCTGGACTAAATCCTCGGCTTCGCTCTTATCGCGCGTCAGCGTCATGGCGTAACCATAGAGCGCATCCACGTGCTCGAGCGCCGCCGTTTCAAACCCTGAGTTCTCGCCAGCAGTTTCCATAACCGGCCCCACGTTGCCGACATATTAGCGTGCCGAGCGTTATTCTAGATTAACACTCTGCCCACTGAGAATATTCCGCGGGAATAAATATGCCCGTCGAGTGTTATTCCTAGCACGACACGGCAAAACACGGGTTACACGCTTTTGCCGGCTAGACGCTTTTGGCTATGTTTTGGCATCAGTTTGATGCTGCTCCCGCGCGTCGAACATTTATTGAGTTTTCATTCTCGTACTCGAACTGAAACTGACAAGCCCAGGAGAATAGAGATCTCGTCGCGTTTCTGCGAGTGCTCTGATCTTGCAGATGGTCCCGAGGTGCCGTCTGCACAGGTCGTGCTGTGATCGGCGTGGCTAACGGGAGTGCCACGCCCGACACATCGCGCGGCGGGGTGGTCACAGACCGTGCCACCCCCAGATTTCAGGGTTGTGTTATTTTCTGCGAATGATACGACCCAAACTATTTCGCTGCGGCGGACACACGCTGTTCGTGCTGCTGCTGGCGAGCTTGTTTCAGTCAACAACCAGCGCGGCCCCAAAACTATTCCCTCATCACATCACGCTCGCCAACGGCAAGTCGTTTGATCTCAATTTGCCGTCTGGTTTCGAGATCAGTGTGGCCGCGCAGGGGCTCAAACGCGTGCGGTTCATGGCCCGCAGTCCTGACAATCGCATCTTCGTCACGGACATGTACAACCTCTCCGACAATCGCCGCGGCGTGGTCTACATTCTCGACGAGTTCGATGCGGAAACGTTTCAGTTCAAAAAAGTAACTAACTATCTTAGCGGCCTGCGCAATCCAAACAGCATCGCGTTCTACACAGACCGTGACGGAAAAAACTGGTTCTACCTTGCCCTAACGGATCGTCTCGTCCGTTATCGCTATGAAGCCGGCAAAGACGCACCATCCGGCGAGGCGCAGGTGCTGGCCACTTTTCCTGATTACGGTTTGGGCTACAAGTACGGCGGTTGGCATCTCACCCGAACAGTTTTGATGGCTGGAAATGGCAAGCTTTACGTGTCAGTGGGAAGCAGTTGCAACGCGTGTGAAGAGAAGGAAGAGGTGCGCGCCAGCATTCT
>DASZDV010000167.1:0-23035 GCA_035941575.1 Pyrinomonadaceae bacterium | reverse complement strand
TTTCGGAATCAGACTGTCAACGGGGGATTCCTCAACATCGAGTGCGGGAA
This sequence comes from Pyrinomonadaceae bacterium, assembly GCA_035941575.1. GTDB lineage: Bacteria > Acidobacteriota > Blastocatellia > Pyrinomonadales > Pyrinomonadaceae > PSRF01. The sequence continues at coordinate 22,985 of DASZDV010000167.1, read as the reverse complement.
GCCTGTAACCGATTCGTCCCTCCTGCGATCGTTCGAAGATGAGTTGTTCGTTCGGACTGATGTGAGTCGTAACTTTGGTGATGCCGCTGGTCATAGTTCGCTTAAGGCCGCGACGAGCGTATCGATCTGCTCGCGTGTGTTTGTTTCAGTAACGCAAACCAGGAATTCGTTTGTGCGATCGGACAGAAAACGCGACAACGCAATCCCGCCTTCAATCCCTTTCTCTTCGGCCAGCCGTGAAAGCAGTTCAGCGGATTTAAGCGGTCCTCGCACGACAAACTCGTTGAAAAAGGGAGCGCTGAAGGAAAGGGAAAAGCCGTTTAAGCTCGCAATGCGCTTTGCCGCGTACGCCGCCTTTTGCAAACACTGTTGCGCTGCTTCCTGAATGCCTCGGCGGCCCATCGCTTCGAGATACACCGTCGCAGCCAGCGCGATCAATCCTTCGTTGGTGCAGATGTTGGAAGTCGCTTTTTCGCGTCGAATGTGTTGTTCGCGCGTGGCGAGCGTGAGCACGAAACCGCGCCGTCCTTCCTTGTCGTAAGCCTCACCAACAAGGCGTCCGGGAATTTGTCGCGCATATTTGTCGCGCGTAGCGAAGAGTCCCACGTATGGACCACCGAATGAAAGCGGCACGCCGAACGACTGTCCTTCCGCGATTACGATGTCAGCGCCGCACGCGCCCGGAGATTTCAATAAACCCAGAGACATCGCCTCAGTGATTGCGACTACCAGCAACGCGCCTTTCGCGTGCGCTGCGTCGGCTAGTGATTTCAGATCCTCGACACAGCCGAAGAAGTTTGGCGATTGGACCACGAGTGCCGCGGTTTGATCGTCAACTGCTGCAGCCAAGGCCGCTCCTGCTTGTCCTGTCTCCGTGTCGAAGTCCGCCAGCTCGAGATGAATTCCCGCATGCTGGACGTAAGTGTTCACCACTTCGAGATACTGCGGATGCACCGCGGTGGATGCGATTACCTTCGAACGCCGCGTGACGCGTTCGGCCATCAACACTGCTTCAGCGAGCGCAGTCGAACCGTCATACATCGAGGCGTTTGCCACGTCCATTCCGGTCAACTGGCAAACCAGTGTTTGAAACTCGAAGATAGTTTGCAGCGTGCCCTGTGAGATCTCTGGTTGATATGGGGTGTACGCAGTGAAGAACTCGGAACGCGAAATGATGTGGTCGACGATCGTGGGAATGTAATGTGAATAAGCGCCTGCGCCGAGGAAACTAATCCGTCGGGCGGCTGCGTTCCGCTGTCCTAATTGTTCAAACTTGTCGAGTAGCTCGATCTCCGACAGCGCGGCGGGAGTGTTTAGCGAGCGGTGCAAACGCAACTCATGAGGAATTGAATCAAATAGTTGCTCAGCGGACTTCAGTCCAATTGCGTCGAGCATTTCCGCGCGCTCTTCCGGCGAGTTAGGAATGTAGCGCAAGGTTATTCGCTCTCAGCTTTCGTAAAATCTTCGTATTCCGCGGCCGTCAACAGACTATCGACTTCGCCCGGATTCGACATGCGCATTCGAATCATCCACCCTTCGCCGTATGGATCGGAATTGACCTTCTCGGGTTCGTCTACCAACGACTCGTTAATCGTCACTACCGAGCCGGCAATCGGCGTAAACACTTCCGACACTGCTTTCACTGATTCAACATTGCCGAACGGTTCGTTTCCTGCAAACTCGTCGCCTGTCTTTGGCAACTCAACATACACTACGTCGCCCAGTGAGTTTTGGGCATAATCGGTGATGCCGATGACGGCTTGATCGCCTTCGACTCTGACCCACTCATGGTCCTTGCTGTAGTGCAGGTCTTCTGGAACGTTCGCCATGGTTCCTCCAACTAATTTTAGTTTCCCAAGTGCTGAATTCTGCTTCTACTTCGCGCGCTTGTAAAAAGGTGTCTTCACCAGTTGCGCGCTCACGAGTCGGCCTCGCACGTCGATGTTGATTTCCTGGCCCACGTTTGCATACTCCATTGGCACGTAGGCAAACCCGATATTCTTTTTCAAAAATGGTGCAGGACTTCCCGATGTGACTTTGCCGGCACACTGGTCGTCGATTAGCACGTCCTGATCGTCGCGCGCGATACCGCGATCGGTAACTTCAAACCCAACGAGCTTGCGCTTTACACCTTCAGCTTTCTGTTGGGCCAACGGTTCTCGACCGATAAAGTCGCCTTTGTCGAGTTTACAAATCCAACCGAGATTTGCTTCGAGCAGCGTTGTCGTTTCGTCGATCTCATGGCCATAGAGCGCCATTCCTGCTTCGAGTCTCAGAGTGTTGCGCGCGGCGAGTCCGCAGGGAAGAACACCTTCATCGGAACCGAAGTTTCCGGCATCGAGAATTTTGGACCACAGTTTCTCCGCGTGATGCGGGGCGGCGTAAACTTCGAAGCCGTCTTCGCCGGTATAGCCGGTGCGCGAGATGATGCTATCGATTCCGTCAACAGTTCCCCTTGTGAAGTGGTAATACTTGATGTCTGAGAGCGGAACGTCGGCGAGTTTTTGCAAGATCGCAACCGCATCCGGTCCCTGCAAAGCGAGTTGGCAATAATCAGAGCTCACGTTCTTCAGTTCAACAGCTTCGCCTGCGTGGTGCGACTTGATCCATTCCCAATCTTTGTCGGTGGTGCCGGCGTTAACAACCAGCAACAGATGGTCGGCAGCCAACCGGTACACAAGCAAGTCATCGATGACCGTGCCTTGCGGGGTTGTCAGTGCCGTATATTGTGCCTGGCCGTCGACGAGCTTCGTGACGTCATTCGATGTGAGACGATTTACAAACGCGATCGCGTCAGTGCCGCCCACATCGACTTCGCCCATATGCGAGACGTCGAACAGACCCGCGTGAGTTCGCGTGCGTAAGTGTTCTTCGATTGTTCCTGCTGAGTATTGGACGGGCATGTCCCAGCCGCCGAAGTCGACCATGCGGCCGCCCATTTGCCGGTGAGCGTTGTTGAGTGGAGTTCGTTTTAGTTGCGGCGCCGTTGCAGTCAAGTTACTCACCACGCGCGACTCAATTCGCGAGCCTCACGCTGTCTGGATCGCTAATAAACGGTGAAGCCGCAAGCTAGCATGCGCGCTTCGGTGCGTCAAGCGAGGCAAGGATTGTCTGGATTGATTCTTGAGACGAGGACGTGGCGCTGGTTAGTTTCGATCGTCGACGTCGACCTTCTGCACCGCAAACACCACGCGCATCGTGTCGGGGCGGCGATCGAGGGAGGCGGGTACGAAAGCGGCATCCTGGCGCAGAGCGGATTCAAACTCAGCCAGCATTCGTTTGTCGCGCGGTGGTTGTACTACGTCCGCCAGCGACGCGGCGCCGTTACTAAATACATTCGCTACCACGATCATGTCGTCAGCGTCACCACGAAGATTCGGATGCGGACGTGCATATGAGATGGTCAACGCTGCCAACGCACCGCCGGGATTCAGCGTCGGTGATTCAACCGTCACTGAACCGCGTTCGGCTGCGAGACCTTCCGGTGTCACTGGCTTGTAAAGATCGAAACCATCATCGAGGGTCTGAATCATGATGATTCCACCGCGTTGCTGTGCCGCTGCCTCTCGCAAGGCTACAAAGTGCGGACGAAGCGCAGTAAACATTAGGAAGAACATGAGGACAGACGCACACGAACCTGCGCTGTAAGGCATCACCCACGGTTCGATGAAACGCGCGATGCGATGGCCCAGCGAAGGATTCGGTTGTTGCCGTTGAGCTGCTGCTTCAATTGCGAGTGCGTGAGAAATTGTCAGTGCGAGATCCGCAGGTGGTGAAGGCGGTGTCAACAGACTGAGACTTCGCTTCAACGAACGCAGTTCCACCGCCTCAGCGCGACACACAGGGCAACGTTCAAGATGCTCTTCAATCGCTACTCGAGCAGGCAGTGAGACACAATCGTCAACGTAAAGCGAAAGCGATTGTCTTGTTTCTTCGCACAACATAAACAATTTCCGATTTCAATTGGCAATCGGTAACTCTCAGGATGACTGGCCGACCCCGGCTGCTCCCTTTCGACAAAGAAGCAACTCCGACAAGTTCGGGCAACCCTCAGGCTTGAGTGAGCGATGCTTCAACGGGTGTTGCTGGCCACGTTTTCAATACGCCCTATCACGCCACTGCGGAAGCCTTGATCCCGCCGTTTCCTCACTTCGACCCATTTGGCACCGAGTTTTGTGAGCCGGGGCGGGTCAGTCATCCTGATCCGAATCGGCAATTACAAAGATCCTTCCAGCTTTCGCCGGAGTTCCTGACGCCCACGCGCCAGTCGGGACTTAACCGTTCCAATACTTATATCGAGCGCGACAGCTATCTCTTCGTAAGCAAATCCTTCAATATCTCGTAAGACCACCGCTTCACGGTAAACGCTCTTTAGCGTACTCAGCGCTTTTCGCAACGCTCGCTCGCGCTCGTGAGCTAGAGCATCTTTCTCAGGATCCCTTCCGTCCTCAGCCTTGAGAGTGCCTGCCAGCGAGGGATGACCATTTGCTGCAGGCGCATCAATCGATATCGTCGAGTCACGCCGCCGACGTCGCCACCAGCGCCACCGGTTCCGCGCCTGGTTGATTGCGATCCGGTAGATCCAGGTGCGCAAGTCAGACTCACCGCGGAAGTGACCGATGCTCTGGAACGCCCGCAAAAACGTTTCCTGTGTCAGGTCGCGGGCCTCTTCAGAGCTTTCCGTCAAACGATAGAGCAAACCGTAAATTTCGCCGGAGCGCTCGTTGACCAGTGTTTCAAATGCCGCTGCGTCACCGCGTTTTAGTCTTTCAATGAACTGGGCCTCGATTTGGGGCCGTGCCTCGACCAGGGTCGCCGGTGCAACCTGCTCCAATTCGATTTGCCCGCGGAGGGCAATTGGCTCTCCGTAGCTCACTGATCACCCCCTGGGGCGGGAATCGGAGCAGTTAATGATTTTTGCCCATTCCCGGACAGGCACTCGCTTAGACACCCTCGCCCCTTTATTTGTTCCCGAAAAGAATCCATAACCCGTCTAACAACTCACCTATGTCTTGGATGCATTCACGGTTGACAACTTTTCCGACGCGCCATTAGAGTGGCGTTTTCGCTAATCATACACCCAACAGAACGCAGCCGACTATGCAGGCTTGCGAAAGGAATATAAGTGGCAAAGTATAAGAAAAAGAGGGTGCGGGAACTGAAACACGACCGGTTCCGCGATACGACAATGAGCTTCTTCGACCGCCTCGGAGAGCTGCTGGAAGGTCGCGGACGCACCATTCTTTACACTCTGGGCGGTCTCGTTCTCGCCGGCATCCTCGTAATTGTCTTTGTTAAATGGAGCAACCGTAAAACCGACGAAGCTCGGCAGGCGCTCGGCCGTGCGATCGATATCGCTACTGCCGACATCAATCCCGCACCGGTCGCCGGCAGCACGCAACCGACCTTCGGCAGCGAGTACGAGCGAGCCCAACGCGCGATTGAGGAGTTTGAGAAGGTAGCTGCCAAATATGGCGACCCGTATCGTTCAGAAGCCCGTTATTTTATTGCCTCTAATCGTCTGCTTGTGGATCGCCCGAAAGGCATCGATGAGCTTAGTGAACTGTCTAAGAGTAGCCAGCCGGAGGTCGCCGCCCTCTCAAAACTTGCTTTGGCGCAGGCAAAGGAAAGTGATGGAAAACTCGATGAAGCGGCGCAGCTCTATAGCGAATTAGCGAAGCAAAACAGCACCAGCGTTCCGGCCGATACGGCGAACCTGCTTCTCGCCAAGGTCTACAACAAGCTTGGCAAGAAGAAGGAAGCAGTCGACACTCTGTTCAACATCGTCGAAGCCTCACGAAAGGCAAAAGGTGAGGACAATCAGCCGTTGCCGATTTCCGCCGCGGCCCGCGAGGCGGCGACCGAACTGCAAAAGCTGGATCCCGTTCGATACTCTCAGCTTCCTCCCGAAACCACTCCCTCGTTAGTTGGTTAGAACTACAACTCGCGAGGAGGACAAACCGGGTTTGGACAACGTAACGCACTCACTCGTCGGACTGACGGCAGCGAAGGCGGGTCTCGAAAGATTGTCACCCGGAGCAACCCTTCTTTGCGTCCTTGCCGCGAACTCACCGGACTCCGACATAGTTGTCCTGGCGTTTGGAGATCGCTGGGACTTTCTACAACACCATCGCGGTATCACTCACGCGATCGTTGGTACAGCGTTTCTCGCCCTTCTGTTGCCGCTGATCTTTTACGGCGTCGATCGTTTGTGGGCACGACTCCGACACCACGCACCAAGGACTAACTTCCGAGGTTTACTGATCGCGTCGGTAATTGTCAGCGCGACGCATCCGCTCCTCGATTGGACCAACAACTACGGCATTCGTTTTCTTCTGCCATGGAACGCGCGTTGGTTTTACGGCGATCTTGTTTTTATCGTCGATCCCTATCTGTGGGTTGTGCTTGGCGCCGCGGTGTTTTTGGCGTCGAAGTCGAAGATTTCGAACTTCATCCTGGGCAGGGGACGAGAACGATGGCGGCCACGGATTGCCTTAGCTGCGTTCGGAGTTGTGCTCGTGTACTGGTGCGCACTCGCGTTCGCTCACGCACTGGCTGTCGACCGAGGCTCGGAAGAGGCCAGGAAGATCGCGGCGCCGAATGGCGAAACTGTTTTGCGTCTTGCCGCGATGCCAACGCTTGCGAACCCTCTGAGATGGGACTGCGTCTTCGAAACTAATCAGGCGACCTACCGGTTTCCGGTGGTGCTGAACGCAGGAAACCCAGCAAGTCGTGTGATTCGTTATGCAAAACCCGCCGGAGAATTGGCGGAAGTGTTGGAAACAGTTTCACAGCAGAAACCCGCGCATGTATTTCTCGGTTTTGCTCGCTTTCCTGTTGCGCGTCTTTCCGATCCGAGTTGCACTACGCAAACTCTCGTTCAACTCGCTGACTTGCGCTACACTGAACCGGGCAGAAGGCGAGGCAGTTTCGCTCTGGAATTGCCTGTCGAGTGCCCGGATCAGGTTTCGATGGGAGCAGATGAACAAAGCGAAGGAACTAAATAGTCTGCCCGCCCTGAGCGAGGTCAACGACGAACGCGAACGCGCATTGAAACGACCATCGATCGCGAGCGTGCGCGTGTCTCCTGGTCCATATCTCGCCGTCGCCAGCGTCATTACCTTCTTTGCAGCACTGTTGCTTCGTGCTCAATATGACGCGCTCGCTTTCCTCTTGATTGTCATCGCGTGGTTGATCATTCCTGTACTTGCAGTTACTGATCGAATCGTTTTCGATGGTTTGTCGCTACGACGTCAGGGACCGCTCGCATCGTTTCTAAATCTGCTGACAGGCTTCCGCAAGCAACTCACCGTTGAGGACTTTGAAACTGTCGAGACGCAGGCAGTGCGCACGCTGCGCCGCGGCGGAAGCGTCCGCTATCGATATCGCACACAGATCAGCGGCAAAGGCAAACAGTTCGTGATCATTTCCGGAGGACGCGATTACCGGAAGATGGTGCGCGAGTTGTTTCCGCTAATCCATGAGAACAAACTAGACGGCCGCACGCGCGATCTGCGCGACTATCTCAACGATCCACATTTCCTCGAGCGAAAAGCGCAACTCTCGCAGTTAGCGTCGTCGGATATTCTCGATGTGACGGAATCGGATTTCGATCTTCCGCGCAAGTCGAAAAAGCCGCGTGAAATCGAACCAGTCGAAGCGACGCCGGCAGACATTGAACGAGCGCATGTGTTGCGGCGGCTCGGGAATGAACTGCGAGTCTCAGGTCGTTTGCGCGAGGCCGGCGAAGCTTTTCGACGCGCGTTGAAAGTGCGGCCGCACGGCGCGTGGTTGATTTATGATTTCGCACGTTTGCTGCGCTCGCAGGCGAGTGCTCAGGCTGATGCGCGTTTGCTTTCGCGAGCAAGGGCCGCGCTGCGTTTGGCGAGCATTCGCGCGAAGAACGATCTGATTCTGTTGCCGCTGATTGGAGAGAGTTTTCTTGAGTGTGGCGATGCGAAGCGAGCGCGGCAGGCACTGCAAAGAGTTGTGGAGCTGGACAGCGGAAACTTCAAAGCGCGAGTCGGACTCGCCGACATCGCGCTTCGTGAAGGAAAGCTGGCCCACGTGATTCACCACTACCAGGAGGCGGCACGCGTCAGTTCAGAACAAGCCCTCGCCCGCTATGCGCGAAGCGAGGGCGAATACTACATGCAACTCAACAATGACGACGATTATCTCGCGACTGAGTTGCGCCGCATAAGTTGGTTGCAAACCGTCACGCGAATTCGGCGTCTGGCGTTGCGAGTAACAACATTCAGCGTGTTGCTTGCTCTCGTTGGTGGTGTTATTGATCCACTCGCGGCGAGTTTAGGCTGGTCGCTCGCATCCTCAGCCCTGATCATTTGGTTGCTTACGGTAGCCGGAACGAAGGTGCTATTCAGCCGCTCTAAACCGCGGACCGTCTGAACCTCCGATCCGCCTAAACCTCCGATCCCCCTGAACCGCGATCTGTCTTAAAATTCCTTCCTAACTTTTCTTACGCTTCGTCGTTACTCGCTTAGTGCTCGGCGCGGCTGTTTCCGCAACCGGCGCTGGCTTGATCGTCCTCGCCTGCTGCTCCGCTGCTGAAGCAACCGCATACGCCTGTTGTGGCTCAGGATTCAACAGCGCGTCCCAACGATACCGCGACGTTTGCACCGGTTCGGCCAGCCTCTTGAACACCAAATCCGTCACCGCGTTCACGATCCAGTTGTGGTAGAACTCGCCCACCGAAGCAAGCTCTGCATCCGGCGCGGGATTCATGAAGTCAATTGCGTAGGGCACATTGTCCTTAATCGCAAACTCGACGGTGTTGATGTCATACCCAAGCGCAGTGCAAAGCGTGCGCACATCTTTTCTCACGCGTTCCGCTAATGCCGGCGCCAGGTAGTTTGGATTGTGGACGTACTGCTCACCTGAGAGATATGGCTTGCGCGGATCGTAAGCCATGATCATCACTTCTTCCTGTCCCACGCAGTAGCAGCGCACGAACTGATCGAAATCGATCGATTCCTGTAACGTCATGCACAGCGTGCCGGTCTTGTCGTACTCAGACAGCAACTCTTCCATTGAGCTTACCTTCGAAACGTTCTTCCAGCCGCCGCCATCGAACGGCTTGAGAAACGCCGGCAGGCCGACGTAATCGACAATCGCTTGCCAGTCCATCGGAAATGCGAGGTTGCGGAGACTCTCGCTGACAATTCCTTCGATGTAGTCCTTCTGTGGCAGCAGGACGGTCTTGGGAATAGCCACACCGAGTTTCATGCCGAGGGAGTAGTTGAAGAACTTGTCATCCGCCGACCACCAGAATGGGTTGTTAATAATTCGGGTGCCTTCGAGCGCCATCCGCTTCAGGGTGGCTCGATAGAAGGGGACTTCGTGTGAAATGCGATCGATTACGAGGTCATACTGGGGCGGCTCGTCAAAGCGAACGCCGTCCAGCTTGATGTATTCAGCCACGACATCGCCGTGGCCTCTCTCATTAACGCCCTTGATAATCGCCTCGGGAAACGTCTTTTCCCGGCCTACCAGAACTCCTACGCGCTTCATGTGTGCTACGGTATCCTTTCTGCAAAAACAAAGGAAAATACTTGCGGAGGAGTTGCTTGTCAAACGCACCGATTGACGGCTACAATTCGCCTCTCCCTAAGTATTTGCCTGGAATCCAAGGAGAACAATCACTTTTGTTTCGTTTATTGCTTGCCCTCATAGCTCTCTCCACGCTCTTAGTACTAATCCCACTGTCGGACGCGAACCGAACGGCGGCAGCCTCGCAAGATAAGAAGTCCCAGGACACTAAGCCCCAGGAGACGAAGCCCCAGGACACTAAGCCCCAGGAGACGAAGTCTCAGGACAAGAAGTCGAAGGAAACGAAGACGCCGGAAGTGAAGCCCGTCGACTCTAAGTCGCAGGACGGGACGAAGTTCACGGCCGAGCAGATTGTAGAGTCTGTGATACTGGTTTACGGAAGTCGACCGGGCCTCGAGCAGATTCGCCGAAACGGTGTTGAACGCGGAAGAATCATTCGCTTCAACTTGCAGGGAAATGCCGAGGAAGCCAATTACGAACGGCGCTTTGTCAGGGGAGACAATCTCGACAAGGACAAGATTCGTCTCGATCAGAAACTGCCTACGATGGAGTATTCACTGATCTTCGACGACGGCAAACTCTGGGGAATCATCAACGGCGCCGCTTTCACTCCGCGACAGGACGCTACCGCCGACTTTATCTCGCAACATCACCACAGCATCGACTCATTGCTGCGTTATAAAGAGTGTGGTGCGACGATCAGCGTTGTGGGCAAAGAGCAACAAAAGGGGCTCGACCTGTACGTTGTTGACCTGCTGGACAAAGAGAAGCGGAAAACCCGTTATTTCATTAGCGCACGGTCGCTGCGCGTCCTCTGGTTGGAGTACGAAGAAGGAATGCCCGGTGGAGCTGCTGTGAAGTACCAGCGGAAGTTTCTGGACTATCGCGTCGTGCAGCAGACGCTGGTACCGTATCGCGTCGTACTGACCGCCGACGGTCGCGAGAGTCAGGAAACACGCGTTCTCACCATCACTTACGGCGTTAAAGTCAGCGACGCCATCTTCAAGAATCCCGAAGCCTAAGAAGCGCCTATAAGCCCGCGATTCAGGGAACTATCTCCGAGTTTGGGCGTGTATACCTGTCGGTTGGCCTGCCGGTGTGGCTATAATCACATCTCCGTCGGCCGTTTGTTTTTTTCGAGCCTGCCTGCCAGATGAACACGTTGACGACCATCGATGAGCTGGCTTTTGCGCCGGCGCTACAGCAGGAGACCCTGGAGGACACGACCTCCGATCACGCTCTGCTGGAAGCGACGCGCAATGGAGATCAGGACGCATTCGCTGAGTTAGTCAGCCGTTACCGGAACCAGATCACCAGTTATATCTATCGTATGACCAGCGATTATGACGGTGCTGTCGATTTGGCTCAGGAAACTTTTGTCAGGGTCTACCGAGCGCGTGAGCGGTATCAAAGGAGTTATGCGTTCTCGACGTACATCTATCGCATTGCGACAAATCTCGCGATCAGCGAGTTGCGCAAGCGGAAGCGGCGCAAGCTGGTGTCATTGACCGGGTTCTTTCAACCGAGCGACGGTGGTGAAGCGAAAGAGCTGAACCCGCCTGACGTGCGACCGTTACAGGACTCGGAACTCGTCGATGCGGAACGCCGGAACGCGGTGCAACGAGCAATCGGTACGTTGCCGGAGAAATATCGCGCACCTTTGATTCTGCGCGACGTTGATGGACGCAGTTACGACGAGATCGCTGCGATCCTCGCGACGAGCGAGGGCACTGTTAAGTCGAGAATCAGCCGCGCGCGCGGATTCCTGCGTGAGAAGATGCGGGCTTATTTGTAGGTGAGGTAATTATGAAGGATAAACGATGTGAACAAACGCGCCGCGAGCTCGACGAGCTGGTGTTGAATGATGAGTTCAGCACTGCTGCCGCCGAGCACTTGCAGGCGTGCGCTGATTGTCGCGAGTTTCAACGCCAGCAGATCAAATTGCGGCAAATTGTCGGCAGTCTCGGCACGGTCAACGCTCCGGCGGATTTCGATTTTCGTTTACGCGCGCGGCTGGCGGCCGACTCACAAGGAGGCAGCTTTCGTTACTGGTCTCTTGCAGTGAAGAGCTTTGCGACGGCAGCAGTGCTTGGAGTGTTTGCATTCGGAGCTTTCGTCGTGTGGCAACGTGGTCATCAACAGCCTGTTGGTCCACAGCCCGATACGAAACTGGCGGCCACTCAGCCGCCGAACAACCAACCGGCCGCGCACATTGAAACGGGCGCAAACAAATCGGTTGAGCCAACGGAGACGACGTTTCGGAATGTGACCGCCGACAACAACAAATCCGCGCGGCGCAAAATCGAACGCTCACTGCAAGCCAGTTCCAGACAGAAACGCTCGCTGGTCGCAGTCGAGTTCAGCAGCGAACGCGCCGACATCGAGAATCGAGCGAAGTTAGCGGCTCGCACAGTTGCCGTGTTCCCGATCGAAACTTCGTTACAATCACTGAGAGTTTCACTCGACGACGGCCGTGGAAATGCGCGAACCATATCTTTTCCGGCGGTGAGCTTCGGTTCACAACGGGTACCGGCAACGGCAAATCAGTTTGCGCCGAAAAATGATTGGTAAATGATCTAGGAAGATGTTAGGTAGAACGATTATGATGAGAATGGCGACGGTTGTAGTGCTTGTGTCGTGGTGTGCGGCAGCGATAGCGCAAACACCGTCTCCGAACCCGCGCCGGCCAACCTCGCAGGCGCGCGCGGGTGAGCGAGTGAACGAGCGGCGATTGGCGCCGCAAGTCGTCACGATCGTTCATCGGTTGAATACGCTGAAGATGTTTCGCCTGCTGCTTCGCTCCGAACGGCAGATGCAGGCAATTGCCGGTATAGAGTCGGCGTTCAATCTTAAAGACGACGTGCACACAAACGTCATTGCCGGATTGGCAATGGACGACGGCGAAACGATCGCGGCATGGTTGCCGGAAGCCGAAGTAGAGTTTGGACCACCGGCCATGCCTGACCCGTTCGGCGAATTCAAACCTCCGGTTCTACCGCAACCGGCTATACCCGTTCCCGATATCAAACAACCGCGTCTCGACTCGCCCGATGTAACCGTCATTGGACCAGACGGCAAACAATTATTAGCGAAATACGTTGGATTCGATGCGAGTACCGGTCTCTCGATTCTGAAGCTCACAAGCAAGAACCTTACTCCACCGGCGGCGATGAAAGATGAGCGAGTGGATGTTGGGGAAAACGTGCTCCTCTTTGGACCAGAACCGGCCAGTAAAAATCAATCGCTGTTGAGTAACAATGTACTCGTCCGCATGGGCGCGGTTGAGGGGCGGATACAGAACGTGCTTGTCGCTCCCTCTGGTGACATAGCACGATTGAAAGTCAGTGCAGCCAGACTCTCGCAGGCCAACATCGGCGGCGTAGCCGTGAACGAAGCAGGCGAGACGATCGGAATTGTCGACAGTCTGGAGGGAAACGAAGCGACGATTCTACCGGCGGCGTCGATCCGGCGCGCGGTGCAACGCGTTCTGGAACGACAGGCGAGTGTGCCTCGTCCGTGGCTCGGCGTAAGAGGTGAACCCGTTGCAGACCTGAAACCGAAACAGATGGAAAATCTTGGTTGGGAAATGTGGCGTGCAACCGCGCTTGCCGATAATCACACCGGCATATTCCTCACGTCCATCACTCCCGACAGCCCGGCGGCTCGGGCGTCCCTTCGTGCAGGCGACGTGATTCTTAAAGTGGACAATAAAGCGATTCAGAACGCCGACGACTTCACGTGGTGGCTCGAACAAGCGGGCCCAGGTAATTCCGTGCAGTTCACAGTTGCTCGTCCGGATCGTCCCGTTGAAGAACCGCTGAACGTGAAATTGAGCGGTCTGCTGGACTCAGCGTTCGGCTTAAATTCGCGCTTTCGCTTTGTGACAAACAAAGGGACGTCCCTTCTTGAACACGGTATCGAAACAGTAGCGTTGCGCCCGGTCGTCGCTGCGCAACTCGGAACGACCTCAGGCTTACTCGTAGTCTACGTTGAAGCCGGAACGCCGGCTTTTGACGCTGGTCTGCAACCAGGCGACGTTATTCATTCCATCGACGGCAGACCCATCACGACTTTCAGTCGCATGACGCAATTCACCGCAACTCAATCCAACAAACCGTTGACGTTGGAAGTGTTTCGAAACAAACAGAAGCGCACAATCAAACTGCCGGCCGTGGCGAAGAAGAAGTAACCGCTGCGCCTGTGATACGCTAGGCGCACATGTTCCCCGAGGCTGTCGCGCGCTATCACGAGTTACTCAACGATCCCGATCTGGCCGAAAATTCCCGCGCCGTGCTCGATCAGGGCCTGGAACGCGCCAAACTGATCTTCGGCGGGCGGCGTCTCTCGCCTTACCTGCGTCCACACTTCGTTACTGAATCAGACTTCGCTCGCATCAGTCGGATCTGCGAGACCGTCTGGTCCGCAATCCAAAAAGTTAAAGACGCAGCAGTTCAGGATGAAACCATCGTCGACGATCTCGGTCTGACTACCATCGAACGTGAACTCGTCGCGATTGATCCCGGTTATCGTGCGGTTTCGCCCACTGCGCGACTCGACTCCTTTCTCACCTCAGCTCGGTACAGTTTTGTTGAACTGAACGGCGAAAGTCCGGCGGGAATCGCGTACGCAGACGCGGCGTACGACATCTTTTCATCGCTTCCCGTGATGAAGCAGTTTTCCACTTACTACAACGTGCGGCCGCTTTACGGTAGACGATTCATGCTCGAGGTCCTGCTCAGTTCGTACGCAGAGTTCTTAGGACAGCGACCGGAACACAAGCCGCGGATCGCGATCATCGATCTTCCGGGCGTGCCGACGGTCAGCGAGTTTGAACTATTTCGAGATTTCTTTGAGAGCGCCGGTTATCCGTCGGTGATTTGCACGCCGCAGGATCTGGAGTTTCGTAACAATCGGTTGTCCGTCTCGGGCCAGGAGATCGACATCGTTTACAAGCGTCTGCTGGTTAATGAGTATCTGCCCGTCATGCAAGATTATCCGGCGCTGTTAAACGCTTATCGCGCGCGGGCGATCTGCATGGTCAACAGTTTTCGTTCAAAGCTGATTCACAAGAAAGCGTTGTTCGCCGTGCTGACGAACCAGCGCTACGCATCGTTGTTTTCCGAGGCAGAGCTTGCGGCCATCCGCGCGCACGTTCCGTGGACGCGGCTTGTCCGTGACGAACGATCTGATTACCAAGGCGAGCGGATCGAGCTGCTGGACTTTATCCGTCAAAACAATCAGAAGCTGGTACTAAAACCGAATGACGACTACGGCGGGCATGGGATCACCATCGGGTGGAATGCGGATCACGCGGATTGGGACGCAGCTATCGAGAAGGCGCTTGCGAATGGTGATTATCTGGTTCAGGAGCGCGTTCCCACCGCACGCGAGACATTTCCTGCTTTGACAGACGACGGACGCGTCGAGTTTGCGGAACAACTGGTGGATCTCGATCCGCTTCTTTTTAACGGCAAAGTTGGGTCGGCTTTTACGCGTTTATCTTATACGGAGCTGGCAAATGTGAGCTCCGGTGGCGGTATGGTGCCGACCTATATCGTCAGCGAAAAGTGAGGAAACAGAGTACAATTCGGGCCAGGCACTCTCATTCCTCAGTAAGGAGCAGCGCATGGCTGACGACCCCCAGCACGAGTTTGAATCGCAGGACGAACGAAGAGCATTCGATCGCTCTCGTTTGATTGTCGATGTGTTTTTTGATGGTCAGGACGTCACCGGCGTGGCGAGTACGAAAGACATCAGCCTCGGTGGATTTTACATGAACACCCAAGCCGCGATTCCTGTGGGCGCGATGCTCCTCGTACGAATACCGTTTCGTCCCGACAGTGAAGTGGTGTGCAGCGCCGAGGTGATCTACAGCGATCCCGCGCGTGGTGTCGGATTGCGTTTTCGAGACCTTACAGACAAAGCACAAAAGGTATTGGAGCGGGAAGTTTCGAATGGTTAGATCAGGTGACGTGGAGCCAGTTTTAACCTGGGCCACGCTTCCTGCAGAAACAAGAGAGTTGCTGGCGCGAAGGCTGGCGGGGATGTGGGACGCGCCCACTGACGAGGCTGCGTTCGACTCATGGACGATTGACAAGAAATACGCGCTGTTGCTGCTGCTCGATCGCATGCACGCGAAAGGGCTGTGGAAACTGGTGAAGCGCGTTATTAACGTGTACGGTGAAGGTGGTGTGGGACTCGAATTCGAAGCCTGGCCGATGATCGAGTCCACGTTGTCGAGGCGCAGCGACTTTACTCGACGCTTCGCAAACCACAGGGACACCACCGGCGGATTTTACGAAAAGAACCGCCGCGAAGTTGTGTTGCACTTTCTTTTCCAGGAAGGCGAGCCGCGCCGGTGGTACGTGCATTTCGATCTTTATAGTCCAGTTCACTCAGTGCGCAGCGCGTTCCAACATTTGCGGCACGAGTCTATGGGCAAACTAAAACCGGATTGGCGAGATATCGCCAAACACTTCAGACGGTAAGTGCGAGAGGGACCAATGTTCGATCAATTCACACTGGGCATCGAAGAGGAATTTCAGATTGTCGATCCGCAGACACGCGAACTGCGCTCGCACGTCGCCGAGATCCTCGAAGAGGGCAAGATGCTGCTGGGCGAACAGATCAAGCCCGAGATGATCCAATCGATGATCGAAGTCGGCACAGGCATTTGCCGCAATATCCAGGAGGCGCGCGCCGATATCTCTCGGCTAAGAAGCATCATCGCGAGCCTCGCCAAGAAGAACGGTCTCGTCATCGTCGCGGCGTCGACGCACCCGATCTCGCGCTGGCAGGACCAGCAGATATTTGACGACGAACGCTACGAACTGCTCGTGCAGGAGCTTCAGACCGTTGCGCGCTCGCTTTTGATCTTCGGACTTCACGTTCACGTCGGCATGGCGGATCGGGAACGTGCGATTCATATCATGAACGCTGCGCGCTATTTTCTTCCGCATGTGCTGGCCCTCTCAACGTCGTCACCCTTCTGGATGGGCCACAACACGGGACTCAAATCGTATCGCACTGAAGTCTTCAAACAGTTTCCGCGCACGGATATTCCAGACCACTTCGACTCTTACAGCAGTTTTCAACGTTATGTGAATCTTCTGGTGAGGACACGTTGTATCAACGACGGGAAGAAGATCTGGTGGGACATTCGTCCGCATCCGTATTTCCCGACGCTGGAGTTTCGCGTCTGCGACATTCCGACGCGCGTTGACGACACTATCGCGATCGCGGCGTTGTTCCAGGCAATCGTTGCCAAGCTCAATAGTTTGATCGATCGAAACCTTGGTTTTCGTCTCTACCGCCGCATGTTGATTCAGGAGAACAAGTGGCGCGCCGTGCGTTATGGCCTCGACGGCAAGATGATCGACTTCGGGAAAGAGAAGGAAGTGCCGATTCGCGATCTCGTGCTCGAGTTGCTCGAGTTTGTCGATGACGTGGTCGACCCGCTCGGTTCGCGAAAAGAGATCGAACACATCCACACGATCCTCGAGCGCGGGACGTCGGCTGATCGACAGCTTCAGGTGTACCGCGACACGAATGACCTGAAAGCCGTGGTTGACGATCTGATCACGTCGACGATGGAGAACGTTCCGGAGGCGACCGCACCGATCGACGCGCCGATTCCAACTACGACTGCTTCGACGATCGCGAAGTAAACCGCGGATTAGACGGATTTTCTGCCAAGGTAGTACTGCCAAAGCATGCGCGCAGCGACCGCTCGGTGGGGTCGCCAGTTTTCCGCCATCTGCTCAAGCTCTTCAGGCGATGGACGCGTTGCCAGGCCTTTCAACTCCTTAATCGCAACCGCTAAGGCCAGATCACCCGCGGGCCAGATGTCCGCGCGCCTCATCGCCATCAGCAGGTAAATATTCGCACTCCACAGTCCTATGCCTTTTATCCCTGTCAAACGAACTAACACCTGGTCGTCACTCAGCCTCGACAGCTCTCTTAGCCTCAAACGACCGGTCACAATTGACTCCGACAGGTGCAGCAGATAAACGGACTTCTGCCGCGTCACTCCCAAATGCCGCAGATGCGTCTCTCCAAGTTCAAGAAAGCGTTCGGGTGTAAACGGCTGGATCGCAGCTTCAAGCCGCAGCAGCATCGACTTCGCCGAACTCAACGAGACCTGTTGTTCGAGAATGATATGGACCAGCGTCCGAAACCCACTTGCGCGCTGCCATAGCGGCGGGTCACCGTAGATGGCGTGTATGTTTGCGAGCAGTTCATCTCGAGCCGCAAGCTCGCGCGCCGCCATCGCAAGAGTCGTGTTTGTGAGTGTTGGTTTGAAGCGCACTTAAGAGTCCCTTTTGGCAGTTGTGTTGGCAAGTTGCGGGAGCGCCGAAGGCGCGAGAGAAGGTAGCCAGGGGCCGCGCGAAGCGCGCTGCCCCTGGGATCTGAAGAAATAAATAAAAAAGGCCTGAAGGGCCGACAGAACTGGATGCGCCGACTGAAACGGGCGCCTTCCAACATCGATTAACCCGTCGCGAGGAGCAGGAAATTTTCAAACAGGATGCGTCCGTCGCGCGATTCGTTTGGATGTTCCCAACGCGTGCGACTCTTGTTCCAGTCTTCGAACGATTTCTCGAGATGAAACTGCACGGTGTAGATCAACTGTCCGTCACTGCGTTTCACCATCATCTGGTTGCGGCACAGGTATGACGTCGCGAGCAGTTGGAACTCTTCCGGAACGCGATCGAGTTGCAGACCGTGGTTTTGCCACACCCGCAGTATGTGCGCGCCTCGTGCGTTCTTCGGTTCTTCGCATACCGCGATGTTCTTGAAGATCGGATCGTCGGGTTCGGTGATGCGCACGAAACGATACTGGTATTCGAGTGGCCGCGCGGAACGTTGCTCGTGTTGTTCCAGTTTGTCGAGCGTGACGACGCGCGCCCCGAAACTCAGGCCAACTAATTGATGGCCCCCACAGATTGCCAGAACAGGAACTTTCGTCGTTCGAATAAACTGACCAAACTCGTCGAGAATGGATTGCTTGTAATAGTCGAAATCACGCAGCGTACCGCTCAACACGATCGCGTCCGGCGAAAACTCTGCCACTGCATCCGCCAGCTCAGCAACGTGGACCACGCGCGTCGCCGGCTCTTTCACGAGACGCGAAATGTTGTTGAGAATGTTTTCGATCGCCATTCCGGCGATCAACCGTTCACGCTTCAGCTCGGCTGCGCGTGCTTCGCCCCAATCCTTCAGCGCCACTTCAGAAGCGTCGCGTTCGTCGCGCAAAAGGTTGTCGATAACCAGCACGCGCGCTTTCTCGATGCGCTGTTCGACCGGTTCGTAGCGACAGAACGTTTGCTGTTTGAAAGGGAAGGGCAAAGAAGCTGAAACGTCAGTTTGGTCGGTTGTGGGGGAGACTTCAAGTAATTCCTGGCTCATATTTATCTGTTCTAGTGTCGTTAAATTCTACCGTCTTCTCGTACTCTGGTTAAATTCCGGGATCCTCGTGCCGGCGCCCGCCGCCGCAATTTCCGCGCGAATGTCAGCAACTAGCGAGCCACGAACCCGGCTCCTGAAGCTGGCGCTTTTTGCTTTGGCCTCCTGGTCAACCAGCAACAACATTCTATACCACGATGACTCCAATTCGTCCGCTAACTGAGAAATCTTTGTGATGTCGTACGGCAGTGCTACATCCTTACAACCCAGCCGCGCGAATACCGACAGATACCTGGCGGTCGCCAGATCCGGGCACAAAAGGCGTTTGCGCCCGACCTTTAACTCGACGCCCAGCAGCGTGTGCTGGATGTCCACACTCTTTGGAACGGTCGCCGTCGCAAAATGGTAGGAGCGCGTGCGGAGCTTGAGAATTCGCTCGCGATAGATTCGCGGCAGCCACGCTTCAGCAAGTCTTTCGCGAATCTGTTGCGCGCAGTTTTCGACCGTCACTCTCTATCTTGTGTCCTGGTTCTGTTTTTGGGTGAATAACTGCGTTTCGATCCGCGTCTGGAACGCATTGATGACGCGGCCGGGAAAGACACCCAAATAGAGCACGCCGAGAACTGTCAGCGCCAAGGTCACCGCGACGCCCGCTGGAATTCGGGGTGCGTTCCATGCCGTGGTTCGCTCGCCGAAGAACATCACAATGATCAAACGCAAGTAGTAGTAAGCGGAAACCGCCGTGTTGAGCACACCGACGACGACCAGCGCGTAGTACTTCTGATCGATTGCAGCGCCAAACACCATCACCTTGCCGATGAACCCGGCTGTGAGCGGCATTCCTAAAAGACTCAGCATAAACAAGCTCAACGAAAACGCCAGCACCGGTGATTCAAACCCGATACCACTGTAGTCTTCAATGGAGGTGCGCCGGTCGCCCTTGCGCGCGATCAGTTGGACCACGGCAAACGCGCCGATGTTCATTACAGCGTACGTGAGCAAATAAAACATCACAGCGCTGATGGCGTTGTTGCGTTGCGTTACATCCGTAGCCGCACCAGCGGCGACAAAACCGACCAATGCGTAACCCGCATGCGCGATCGACGAATACGCAAGCAGTCGTTTCACGTTGTTCTGAACGATGGCGACGACGTTGCCGATAGTCATCGTGAGTATCGCCATCACGACGAGTGTGCTGACCCATGCCTGGTGAAGGTTTCCTGCTGAAGCCGTCGAAGCGGAAACGACGAAAGGCAAACCAAATACAAACACGCGCATGAACGCAGCAAAGCCGGCGGCTTTCGGGCCCGCAGCCATGAACGCGGTCACGGGTGTCGGCGCGCCTTCATAAACGTCAGGCGTCCAGATGTGAAATGGCGCGGTGGCGATCTTGAAACCAAAACCAACGAGCATCATCGCCGCACCTGCATACAAAAGCGCCGGATACTGTGCCTCGTTTATGCGGCTGGCGATCTCAGGGATGTTGGTAGTTCCCGCGACGATTCTGCTGAAGCGTCCGCCAATGCTGGGTTCGGCAATCGAAGTAGCGCCGTAGACGAGTGCGATCCCGTACAGCAGAAACGCCGACGAGAAGGATCCAAGAATGAAGTACTTCAACGAAGATTCATTCGAGCGAACGTCAGTACGTCTGAATCCCGCGAGCACGTAAGTAGCGATCGAGAGAATTTCGAGACCGAGGAAAACGATAACCAGGTCGTTGCCCGAAGCCATCAACATCATTCCGACGGTCGCAAACAACAGCAGCGAGTGGAACTCACCAGCGGGAAGTTGTTCGTTTCCCACCCAAACAGTCGAGAGCAACAACGTGAGCGCAGACACGAGCAGGAAGATAAGCGTGAACCCAAGCCGCAGCGCATCGAGTACGATCATTCCGTTGAACGCGTCGGCGGAAGGAGTTCCGTTGGCCCAAAGATAAATGCTGGCCACCGCGGCAAGCCCCAACCCAACGAGCGAAACGCCGCCCGTGATCCAACGCTGCGTCGGGCGCAGGAAAGCGTCGAGCAGCATCACGAGGACCGCCGCGACGCAAACGATCACTTCGGGCGCGATCAACGACCAGTTGATGATCGGCATCATGGTTGCGACTCGCTTCTGTCCCTTCTTTCCAAATCCGCGGCGGTGAAAGATCCACCCGCCGGCGTTTTGTTAACTCGCTCGCGAATTACGGCCACACTCGCTTGCGAACGATCCAGAAACACACGCGGATACACGCCCATAAACAGCATCAGCAACATCAACGGCAACAACAGTCCCACTTCGCGGCTGTTCAAATCTTTCAGCTTTGCATTTTCAGGATTCGTTACTTCCCCGAACAAGACGCGCTGCAACATCCATAACATGTAAACCGCGGCCCAGATCACGCCGGTGGCAGCTAGCATTGTGGTGATCCACGAATAGCGCCAGTTTGAAGTCCACGTGCCGATCAGGATGAAGAACTCGCCGACGAACCCGTTCAAAAACGGCAACCCGATCGACGACAGGGAAGCAATCACGAAGAGCGTCGAGAACCACGGCATAGGCGTCGCCAGTCCACCAAACTCGCTGATCTTGCGCGTGTGCCGGCGTTCGTAGATGAACCCAACAAAAAGGAAGAGCGCGCCGGTTGAAACGCCGTGATTCAGCATCTGGTAAAGCGCACCCTGCATGCCAAGCTCCGTAAACGAAAACAGGCCCAGCACAACAAAACCCATGTGACTGACTGACGAGTATGCGACGAGGCGTTTGACGTCGGGTTGGACCATCGCAACGAGCGCGCCGTAGATGATTCCAATCACCGCGAGCGTGATGATGATCCACGCCGCTCTGCGCGACGAGTCTGGAAACAACGCCAGGTTGAACCGCAGTAATCCGTACGTGCCCATCTTCAGCAACACCCCGGCAAGAATCACTGAACCCGCAGTGGGCGCTTCAGTGTGTGCATCGGGAAGCCACGTATGAAGCGGAAACAGCGGCACCTTGATACAAAATGCGAGCGCAAACGCCGCGAAAAGAAGCATCTCTGCCCGTGGCGCCAGAGGGTTCGCGGCTATCGCCTGTAGCAGAGTCGAGTAATCAAACGTGTGATAGATGAAATAGAGCGCGATGATGCCGACCAGCATCAACAAACTGCCGACAGCCGTATAGATGAAAAACTTGATCGCGGCGTAGACGCGTCGTTCGCCACCCCAGATTCCGATAAGGAAGAACATCGGAACGAGCGACGCTTCGAAGAACAGATAAAACAACAGTAGATCGAGCGAAACAAACACGCCGATCATCGCCGACTCGAGAATCAACAGAAACGCGTAATAAGCCAGCGGCCGTTTCTTAATTGAGGTCCAACTCGACAACACCGCGATCGGCATCAACAGCGTCGTCAACAACACAAGCCACAAGCTCACACCGTCGACAGCGACGTGATACCGAGCGCCAATTGAACCGATCCAGTTAACACTCTCTTCAAATCTGAACTCTGCGCCATTCGTGCCGGTCGCACGCATTAGGAACAACGATAGGACGAACGTCGCGATCGTCGCGACGAGTGCGATCCAGCGGTAATGCTCGTCGCGTCGCGGCGGCGCAAAGCTGTAAGCCACCAAGGCCAGCGCGCCTACGAACGGCAAAAGGATCAATACTGTGAGTAAGTGCGGCATAAATTAACGCGCAATCGGAAATCCCAGATACGCAAATAAGCCAATCAGAATCAGCGCGCCGGCGAGAATGATCGCAGCGTAACCGCGGACAAACCCGGCCTGGAGATAACGCGCGATCCGTCCAGCTTCAGTAACGGCCTCACCGATCGAATGCAAGAACCCGTCGATAACGCCGATATCGAAAATTTTCCAGAACCCTTCGCGCGAAACAGTCTCGATGGGCTGTATCAGGGTCGTGTCGTAAATCTCGTCGACGTAGTATTTGTTCTCGAGTATCCGGGGCATTTGCAGCAACGGACGCCGCTGGAACAAAACCCATCCCGCGCCAATACCAAGTAGGGCAATCACCATCGACACACC
>DASZDV010000166.1:0-1757 GCA_035941575.1 Pyrinomonadaceae bacterium | reverse complement strand
GGCCTGATACTGGGCGTCATCGGCGTCGTTGTGCTCTACCTCGCAGCGAATATCGTTTACATCACAGTGCTCGGAACGTCAGGACTCGCCGCATCAGCGGCTCCAGCATCCGACGTGATGCGCAACGCGCTCGGCGATACGGGTGCACGCGCAATTGCTGCGGGCATCGCGATCTCGACCGTTGGTTTTTTAAGTCAAAGCATGCTGACGGCTCCGCGCGTATATTTCGCAATGGCGCAGGATGGTCTGTTCTTCAAGAGCGTCGGCACAGTGCATCCGCGAACACGCGCGCCGATCGTCGCGATCGCGTTACAAGGCGTACTCGCGATACTGATCGCGTCTCTCGGCACCTACGATCACATACTCAATTACGTCGTCTCTGTTGACATCATCTTTTTCGGTTTGACAGCGTGCTGTATCTTCGTTTTTCGCAAGCGTGCAGAAAACGAAACACCGGGCACTGTACGAGTGCCGGGACATCCGGTGACAACAATTCTGTTCATCGCGATCTGCTGGTCAGTAGCTATCAATACGGTTTACCGTTTTCCGCGGAATACATTGATCGGCATCGCAATCATGTTGGCTGGTTTACCGGCGTACTGGTTTTGGCAATCGAGGAGTAAGGAATGACTGCGGCGCGTAAAGTAATGACCTCGTCTTACATGAACTGGGCCAAAACGAGGTCGAGTGCGAAGTTCAATCTGGCAACGAGTGGAATGCCGAATCTAAGCATCCGCGAACTGGACGTGTCGCTTGACGATCTGGAGATCACGGATGGCGGTTATGGTTATGCGCCGCTGATTGAAGCGATAGGGAAGCGCTATCGCGTCGCGCCGGAGTCGATCGTGACGGCGGCCGGGACGACTTTTGCGAACCATCTCGCGATGGCGGCTTTGATAAAGCCAGGGGATGAAGTGCTGTTTGAGGCTCCCGCCTACGAACCGATGCTGGCGACATGTCGGTATCTCGGCGCAGAGGTGAAACGGTTCACGCGACGGTTTGAAGACGGTTTCAATGTTTCTGCCGAGGAAGTTGAACGCCGCGTGAGCAACAAGACGTGCTTGATCATTCTAACGAACCTTCACAACCCGAGCAGTGTTCTGACAGGCGATTCGGCGTTGAAACAGATCGGCGAGATCGCGCGAGGCGCCGGTGCGCGCGTGCTAATCGATGAAGTTTACATCGAGACGTTGTTTGAAACGGCCCCGCGAACTGCGTTTCATCTCGGGACTGAATTCGTCGTGACCAGCAGTCTAACGAAGGCGTTCGGGCTTAGCGGTCTGCGGTGTGGCTGGATTTTTGCCGAACCGGAGCTGGCGCACACGATGTGGTTACTGAATGATCTGTTCGCATCAACGCCGGTACACTCGGGCGAACGTTTGAGTGTCGTGGCGCTGGACCAACTGGCTACGCTGCGCGAACGCGCAAAGACGGTGCTCGACCGAAATCGAAAGTTATTGAATGATTTTCTCGACACGCGCGAAGAGTTGGAAACCGTCAGGGCGGAGTTTGGAACAGTGATGTTTCCGCGCGTCCGCAGCGGAAACGCCGATCGGTTTTGTCAGTTATTGCGGGAGAAGTATGAAACGTCGGTTGTGCCGGGAGGCTTCTTTGAATTGCCGGCGCATTTTCGGGTGGGGATTGCGGTTCCCACGGATGTTTTGGAACAAGGATTAGAACGGATCGGGGAAGCTCTCGATGAGATTGGCGGTTAATTCTTGACCCTTCGCTCCTCGACGATCAACCAGTCACGCACT
>DASZDV010000165.1:0-3252 GCA_035941575.1 Pyrinomonadaceae bacterium | reverse complement strand
GAGAGGCGCCGAGAGCACTGCGGGATCCACGCCGAAACGTTGGGCCAGGATCGGAATTAGCGATCCGACAGTAGTAGACCAGACACATATCGCGAACATCGTCACTGACACTGTGAGCGCCAGCTCGAGTGGCGCTTTCCATAACAACGCCTGGCCAAACGCGATCGGCGCAACCATCAATCCAACCAACATGCCCGTCGTCGCTTCGCGCATAACGACACGCCACGCGTGACGCACGCCCAGTTCGCCGAGCGCGAGACTTCGAATAACCGTCATCACAGTTTGCGCGCCCGCGTTTCCTCCCGTACCAATCAACAGCGGAATAAAAAACGCCAGCGCAACAACCGCCGCAAGTTCATTTTCGAAACGATGCAACACCGCGCTGGTGAGTGTTCCCGCGACAAACAACAGCAGCAACCAACCAATGCGTTTGCGCACGACGCGCAGGATCGGATTATCAAAGTAAGGCTTGTCCATTGCGCCAGGCTCAACCGCGGCCATGCGCAGAATGTCTTCCGTCTGCTCTTCGATGAGCACGTCGATCACGTCGTCCACAGTCACGAAACCGACAACGCTGCCGTCCTGTTCAACCACTGGCACGGCCAGCAAGTTGTACTTCCCAATCTTCTGCGCCACGACTTCCTGATCATCAAGAACGTTCACGGTCACAGGTTTGCGCCGCATCACCTGACGTAGCGGGCAGTCGAGCTCTGACATCACGAGATCGCGCAACGAAACGGAGCCGAGCAAACGGTCAGTCTCCGGTTCCATGACGTAGCAGGCGTAGATCGATTCTTTCTCCTGCGCGACCGAACGAATGTGCGTCAATGCTTCGCCCACGGTCATCCGCGAATCCAGCCGCACAAACTCCGTCGTCATGATGCCGCCCGCAGTGTGATCCGGATACTGCAAGAGGTCTTCGAGTTCCGCACGCACGTCCGGACTGACCTTCGGCAAAAGACGGTGACGTTCGTGCAGTCCCATCTTTTGAATGACGTCAGTTCGTTCGTCAGCAGAGAGTTCTTCGAGAATCGCGGCTGCGCGAGCAGGCTCGATCTGTTCGAGGATCGCCGCGCGGCGGCGCATGGTGGGTTGATCGAAGAGTTCGATGCAGCGAGCCAGCGGCAGCATTGAGACCACTGCGGCTGCTTCGCTGAGGCGAAGCTGATTCAACAATTCGGCGAGATCCGCCGGTGGAAGGTCAGAAACTTCAGAACCAATACCGACAAAACTTTCGTCCAGCCGAAGCTGAATTCGCTCCAGAAGTTTCTGTAGATCCTTCGACACGAGATCTCAGACGTCGGCTTGCACGGGAGTCAATGCAGCTTGCGCAGCCGCCAAACGCGCGACCGGCACACGGAACGGTGAACAACTCACATAATCCAACCCGATTTCGTGACAGAAAGAGATCGACTGTGGATCGCCGCCGTGTTCGCCGCAAATTCCGACCTTCAAACCCGGTTTTGCGGTGCGGCCACGTTCAGTACCCATTCGGACAAGCTGTCCGACACCGTCGCGATCGAGAACCTGAAACGGATCGTCTGCGACGATCTTCCGTTCGATGTAGTTCGGCAGGAACCGGCTCGAATCGTCGCGACTCAAGCCAAACGTAGTTTGCGTGAGGTCATTGGTACCGAACGAGAAAAACTGAGCATGCGCCGCGATGCGATCGGCCATCAAGGCCGCGCGCGGCAACTCGATCATCGTCCCAACGAGATATTCGATCGTCATGCCATGCTCGCCCATCACCTGACGCGCCACTTCATCGATCAACTCTCTTTGTTGCCGCAACTCCTCGCTTACTGACACGAGCGGCACCATGATCTCGAGTTCAACTTTCTTTCGTTCGCCCTGTACCTTACACGCTGCCTCGAAGATCGCACGGCACTGCATTCTCGTGACTTCGGGAAATACGAGTGCCAAACGACAGCCACGGAAGCCGAGCATCGGGTTCGCTTCACGAATTCGATTTACTTCTCGCAAGAGCGCGCGCTTGTGATCGATCTCGTCGAGAAAGTGGTCCATTTCACTCAACGACGACGCGCCTTTCAGTTTCATCTTCAACTCAGCGAGCTCATTGCCGAGCTCTTCGGCGTTCGGCAAAAACTCGTGCAGAGGTGGATCGAGCAACCGGATCGTCACCGGGAGTCCCACCATTTCGCGAAAGATCGCGATGAAATCGCCGCGCTGCAATGGCAGTAACTTCTCCAACGCTTTCTCGCGCGCGCCGACGCCGTTTGAAAGGATCATCTCGCGCATCGCTGCAAGCCGCTGATCGCCGAAAAACATGTGTTCAGTGCGACACAGGCCAATGCCTTCGGCGCCAAACTGTCGCGCAGTCTTCGCATCGAGCGGCGTGTCGGCGTTCGCACGCACCCGCAAACGGCGAAACTGATCGGCCCACGTCATCAACTTGTAAAACTCGGTTTCGAGCGTGGGTTGAATCGTCGGCACCTGGCCCAGGAACACGCGGCCCGTCGATCCATCAACAGTGATCCATTCGCCTTTCGTAACGACGGTTCCGTCAACCGTGAACTGCTGTTGTCCGTAGTCGATGTTGATTGCTTGCGCCCCGCTCACGCACGTCTTACCCATGCCTCGTGCGACGACCGCGGCGTGACTGGTCATGCCGCCACGCGCCGTGACAATCGCCTGCGCGGCTACCATTCCGTGGAAATCGTCGGGGCTCGTTTCCTGTCGAACAAGCACCACGCGCATGCCCTCACGCGCCATTTCTTCTGCTTCGTCAGGACTGAACACGACCTGTCCCTGCGCCGCGCCAGGGCTGGCCGGCAGACCGGTTGCGAGCACTGTTGCGTTGGTTTTCGGATCGACCGTGGGGTGTAGCAGCTGATCGAGCTGTTGCGGAGTCACGCGTTGGACCGCGGCGGCTTTGTCGATCAGTTTCTCGTAAACCATGTCCACGGCGATTCGTACTGCGGCGGCGCCACTCCGTTTACCCGTTCGCGTTTGCAACATATAGAGTTTGCCGCGCTCGATTGTAAACTCGCAGTCCTGCATATCTTTGTAATGCCGTTCGAGCAGACCCGCGATTGAAGCAAACTGATCGTAAACGTCAGGCAGTTCTCTTTTCAGTTGACTGATCGGATTTGGGGTACGAATACCTGCGACAACGTCTTCACCCTGCGCGTTCAACAAATACTCGCCGTAAAGTTCTTTCTTGCCGTTCGAAGGATTGCGCGTGAAGGCGACGCCGGTGCCACTGCCGGCCCCCATGTTTCCAAAAACCAT
>DASZDV010000164.1:0-2517 GCA_035941575.1 Pyrinomonadaceae bacterium | reverse complement strand
CCGAAGACAACTGGCTGCCGCCCGATAATTTCCAGGAAGATCCGGTGCCGGTCGTAGCACACCGCACTTCCCCTACAAACATCGGCTTGTTGATACTGGCCACTTCCAGCGCCCGCGACCTTGGTTATCTTGGCGCTCTGGAATTGGTCGAGCGACATGAACTGACGTTTTCGACGTTGGCCACTTTGGGCCGTCTGCACGGCCACTTTTTTAATTGGTACGACACAAAAAGCCTCGAGCCGCTCTTGCCGCAATACATCTCCACCGTGGATAGCGGCAATCTCGCCGGACATCTGATCGCAGTAAAACAGGCTTTCATCGAGTTTCCAGACCACAGTCTGTTTCATCCGAACTTGATCGAGGGGTTCAGCGATACACTTGTTTCCGTTAGCACTGAAGCGACCAGTTTGGGCAGCTTTCGCCAGCGCACTGACGCGGTAACCGTCCGGCAGTTGCAAGACGAAATCGCGGCCTGTCACAAGTTGATTCAAGTTAAACCCGACGACAAGCTGTCATCATGGGTTGTGCTCTTTGATTCTCTCGCTCGTCGCGCCTCTGAAGTCGAGGACATCGTTAATGCACTCGCTCACGAACATGGCGAAGTAAGCTTCAAAGAACTGCGCTGGTGGGTCGGAGCGTTGACTCATCAAGTTAAAGCCCGTCGCAGAGACGGGGAAACGCTTACGAGCTGGAGCCGTTTGCTGCCTTTGATTGATCAGGAAACAATTGATTCAAGCAAGGAATGGGCATCGATCATCAATCTCCTGCAGCATGTTCCGACGCTCGCCGAGGTGCCGCAACTTTGTGACCGAGCCCTGGTTCAACTTGCGGCCATGCAAAATCATGCCTCACCAACTTTGGAACAGATAGCAGCACGACTAACCAAAGCACTCGAAGAATCCGCCGGAGCGGCGTCGGACATGTTGTCGCGTCTCAGTCGTCTCGCACGCCGTTGCGACGAGATTATCGAACAAATGGATTTCTCGTTTCTGTTTGACGTCGAACGCAAACTATTTCCAGTCGGATACAACGTGGCCACATCGCGTGTAGATGATTCTTATTACGACTTACTCGCATCCGAAGCCCGGCTCGCAAGTTTTGTCGGCATTGCGAAGGGAGATGTTCCTCAAGAACACTGGTTTCGCATGGGTCGCGCGCTCACAAAAGTTGATGGCGGACGCGCGCTGATCTCCTGGACGGGAACGATGTTCGAGTATCTGATGCCGCTGCTGGTGATGCGTAATTATCAGGCCACGCTGCTGTCGGAAACTTATCGAACAATCGTCGGCCGGCAAATCGAATATGGTCAGGAGCGTGGTGTACCGTGGGGAATTTCTGAAGCCGCCTACAACGTGCGCGATCTTCATTTCAACTATCAATACGGTCCATTCGGTGTGCCGGGTCTCGGTCTAAAACGTGGCCTGATCGAAGATCTGGTTGTTGCTCCTTATGCGACGATGCTGGCCGCGGAGATCGACCCGGTATCGGCAATTGCCAATTTGCGCCGGTTACAAAGAGAGGGCGTCCTCGGACCATACGGCTTTTATGAAGCGATTGACTTCACCGCCGAGCGTTTGCCCGAAGGTCAGAAGTCAGTGCTCATTCGCACCTTCATGACACACCACCAGGGAATGAGTCTGGTCGCACTCGCCAACATCCTTCAGGAAGATGTGGTCCAAAACCGATTTCACTCTGATCCCACTGTTCAGGCAACTGAATTACTGCTCCAGGAACGCATACCTGTCGGCGTGCCTGCTGCTCATCCACGAGCCGAGGAAGTATTGACGGGACGGGTGACCCAGGCAATGCCGGGAGTGATCACACGTGTTTACGAGTCAGCCAATCTCGAAACGCCGCGTACGCAGTTGCTTTCAAACGGCGCTTACAACGTGATGATCACGACTGCTGGTTCAGGTTATTCACAGTGCGAAGAGAATGCAGTCACACGTTGGCGTGAAGACGTGACTCGCGACAACTGGGGGGCATTCATTTACCTGCGAGACGTTCGTAGCGGAGCAGTCTGGTCGGCAGCTCATCAGCCAGTGCAGCAACGGCCGCAGTCTTATCACGTCGCTTTTTCGGAAGATAAAGCTGACTTCCGGCGCATCGACTCAGGCATCGCAACACGTATGGAAGTGGTGGTATCGGCAGAAGACAACGCCGAAGTCAGGCGGATCTCACTCACGAATCTCTCTTCACGCACACGCGAGATCGAACTGACCAGCTATGCAGAGGTCGTGCTCGCGAGTCCGAATGCCGACGCAGCACACCAGGCGTTCAGCAATCTATTTATCGAGACTGAATTCGTTCCCGGCGAGAACGCGATCCTTGCGCACCGCCGCCAACGTTCTTCTGAAGATCGACCGATCTGGGGTATTCACGTAGTCGTCGCCGAAGGTGACCTTGTCGGCGCCGTGCAGTATGAAACGGACCGCGGCCGCTTTCTGGGACGTGGACACACTCCAGGTAACCCAATCGCGGTCATGGAAGACCGTCCACTCTCAAATACCACGGGCG
>DASZDV010000163.1:0-4021 GCA_035941575.1 Pyrinomonadaceae bacterium | reverse complement strand
ACAGCGCTCGTCCACGTTAATTGGTCGTCCTCGAGTTTGAAGTCGGAGATCTCGGGCAGCATGTAGAAATCTTCGCTTGACTGCATTACGCGCCGCGTGTGTTCGGCCAACACGTTACGCGGATCGTCGCCGTTAACGTGGTCGAGAATGTATGACAAGCCCCAGTCGAAGGGCCGCACGAGACGGTTGTTGTCGCGTTGGTGGTACAAGCGCTCGCGCCGGTGCATGTAATTCTGCCAGACGGGCATAGGCTGGGATACTAAGAAAATCGGGCGAAAAAGTAAAAAGGGCCGCCCCTGAAGGACGGCCCTCTCAATTAACGTGTGGGCACCGCGCTAGTTACACGTCGAAAGTTTGAAGCTATAAATATACGTGCTCCAGTTGAAGGTCCCGTTCGCCGGTTGGTATTGCGAGGTGAATACCATCGTGCAGCCATCGACGGGATCCACGCTGATGGTGCTGTAGTCGCCCCAGCGTGAAAGGTTCGTAGTTTGGACGCCGGGGCCCACCTGGATCGACGTTTCATTACCCATCGTTCCCGCCGGATCCAATGGACCGCGATAGGCGTAGCGAATGCTCGGTTTAATGTTGCTACTATTCGAGATGTTGTAGCCAACCGCGATCCCGCCCGTCCTGTCCTGCGCAGCACTACCCATCCAACGAAAATCACTTGTGGGTGCGAATGTGCCTTGCTGGTTCACGACCGGGTTAGCGCTTCCGAGAGTCTGGCCAGCAGCGTTACGCAGCTCGTACCAGCGAACACCCACGCCGCCTCCACTCGTGACTGAATGGTTGATGACCATTGACTCGTGATCGCCGAAGTTTCGGTAACTCAAGCGGTACATCAATCGGTCGGCGAGGGAATCGAGCACTTGCGAAGTACCCGGCTGCGGGATGCACGCTCCACCACCGCACGCACGGCTAAACGCGGCTACGCCGCCAACCGTTATCGGACCAGTCAACGTTCCCGTCCCTGCGCCCCAGTTGACGGCGAATCGCCAGAACTGGAGTGTAGTACTGGTTAGGCTCAAGAGCAGGTTTGGCGATCCCGCAGGTGGTAACGTTGTTCCTTCTAGATCAGCCGGTTCAAGACTGTGACCCGCTGTCGTATTCACGCAGGCTTGCCGCGCAGCCCCACCGGCCAGCATCTGCGCGCGTTCGAACGCACACACTCGATTACCACTGAATGAGCGGCCGTTCTTAAACATGTTGTAGCTGATGTAATAAGCATCCGGCCACACACCCATCTTCGGATAGTCGTTGAAGTCGCGGTTGTAAGAGAACGCGTAACGGTTGTAAGTGCCGGTCGGATCGGGACCGGTTGAGACCGCGACGCACTGAGTGTACGGAGTACCAGAGACTGCAAACTGCGTCAGCACCCAGCGGTCGGCGAGTTGATCGTATTGCACAATTGGGTCGCCGTCGTTGTCAGACTGGCAACGTCCGCCGAAGCCCTGCCAAACGACATTACCCTGCTTCGGAAATCCGGGTACGAGATTGAAGCCGGTGATCTCGTTGTTGGCGCCTCTCGTCAACGTGTAGATCGCGTAGCGTAAGTTGACCCATTGCACGTAGTGGTTTGGTCCAACGTCACCAGTCGTGTCGGGCGGCGCAACGCGGAAATTCGGATCCACAGGCGTACCGTTGGTCGCAGCCTTGATATCGGCGAGGGCCGATGGCGAGCCTACACTCTTATCGGCCAGCGGATCGTCAAATGGGCGATTGGTGTTTCCGACTGTTTGCGGTCGTCCGGGTTCGAAATCGCGGCCACCGCGAGCGGGTTCCGGTTTTTCGCCGGTCTCAAACATTTCGCGCAGCGGCTTTTGCGTCCTATCGAAATGGACGGGATAGCTTATTTCGGCCCGCTGCCGCAGACCTGTCTCACTCTGACCATGGACGATGAGGGGCAGAGAACTCACGGCACACAGGATGAGAATCATTAGAACAGCAAGCTTTTTCATTCAGTCCTCCAAGAATCAAGGGCTAGATTTATGAGGAACGCAAGGCAGTAGTACTTTTGACGGTAGTACTTCGGGAGCGAATTCAGCCTACGGGCCTCCGACTATGTAAGATACTTAAAAACCGGGACCTCCCAGAGAGAGTGTCAAATAAAGCTGGGATTGGCGACGGAGTATAGCACCGGCCGCGTAAGGGCACCAACCGAACCTGGGCACGAATCAGGCGCTGCCGTGAGATGCAGGCGAGACGCCTGCGGTCCCAGGGGAAAAGCGCCCAAAAAGTTGAAACAGCAACTCAGGTTATTCAAACAGGCGCCGGATAATTTTCGGCAAAAGCAGCGAAGAATTCAGCACGGAGCCGTTCGTAAAACGACGCGCAAAGCCTCGAAAGAGCTCGGCTGCGCCGGCCGTGTAGCGAAACCACCAGACGTCCGGCACCCACGGGACTCTGTTGTAATGAATGTGTTGCGGCGTTACCAGTTCGAGCAGGCCCAATCGTCCGTGGGTGCGCCCGTAACCGCTCTGTTTGACTCCGCCCCACGGAGTCTGGGCAATCGCGTGTGTGTAGACGACTTCGTTGATCATCACCGTGCCTGCGTCAATCAGCTCCGCGAGGCGGCGGCCACGCGCTATGTCGGTAGTAAACACTGCCGCGGTTAACCCGTACTTGCTGTCGTTGGCAAGCTGGACGGCTTCGTCGTCTGACTTAAACGTCATGATTGGCAGGATTGGACCAAAGGTCTCCTCTCGCATCACTTCCATTGAATGGTTCACGTTGGTGATCACGGTCGCTTCGTGAAACCAGCCAGGCGTGTTCTCCAGACGGCGACCGCCAGTTTCAATGTGGGCGCCGTGTTCAACTGCGTCTTCAATGTGCTCTTCAACGATTTGGAGTTGTCGTTCGTTGGTCATGGCCCCGAGATCGACTGGTTCGCCATTCGGTGGTCCAATCTTGAGCGCCTGTGTCTCGTTCACGACGAGGTCCGTAAACTCCTTCGCGACCGACTCGTGAACGTAACAGCGCTCGATCGATGCGCACGCCTGTCCAGCATTCGCAAAGCCGCCCCAGACAGCCGCGCGCGCTGCGTTCGGAAGGTTCGCATCCTCAAGCACGATCATCGGATCTTTGCCGCCGAGTTCGAGTACAACGGGAGTCAAATGCTTCGCTGCCGCTTCAGCCACGCGTTTGCCGGTGGCGACGCTGCCGGTGAACATCACTTTGTCAACGCCGGCTTCAACCAGCGCAGCGCCAGTCGAACCGTCGCCAGTAACGATGTGAAGTAAACCATCCGGCAGCCCCGCTTCTTTGAATACCTCCGCGATCTTGAGCGCGGAGAGTGGTGTCAGTTCGCTCGGTTTTACGACAACGCCGTTGCCTGCCATCAATGCCATGACAACTTCGTCAAGCGGCGTGGCCCAGGGAAAGTTCCAGGGCGAGATGATCCCGACGACACCGAGTGGTTTGTAAACGATGTAAGAACCGCGGCCCATCAATTCATACTGGCCGATATCAATCTTCTGGCGTTTAAGCAAACGCTCGGTGTTGCGCGCGAAGTAGTGCATTAGATCTAGCGTAGGCACGATTTCCATCGCAGTTGCTTCGGCGGGCGGCTTGCCTGTTTCACGTGAGATGAGGCGGGCGATTTCATCGACCTGGGCCAGAACGATTTCGCGAGCTCTGAAGATAAACTGAGCACGAGCGCGATACGACAACTTTCCCCACTCGCGTTGTGCCCGCCGCGCGTCCATGACCGCGTCCTGCACGTCCGCCGCACTCATCAACGGTACGCGTCCAATCTCCTCGCCATTGGCAGGGTTACGGCAAACGATCTCGCGCGCTTGAACTAAAACACTCATCACAAACCACTCTAAGACAGGTGTCAATTAAACCGAAAGTTCGGCGACGATTTCGCGGACGGCCCGGCGCGCTTCTTCCACTTCTTCCGGTTTGAACGATACGGCTCCGACGACAGCGTGACCGCCGCCGCCATAACGCTCGCAAATCTTCGCGATATTATGAGTTCGAGGCTTTGGCGCCCAGGGGTTTGAGCCGACCGAGATCT
>DASZDV010000162.1:0-3647 GCA_035941575.1 Pyrinomonadaceae bacterium | reverse complement strand
CAACAACAAACTCGCCATCTTCGACAGGCACGAACGACTCGGTTTCGTAGTCAAACGTGACATTGATCTTGTTTGCGGATCTGGTCCTCTTTAAATAGAGCGCGACAGTTGATGGGAACGTCGGTAAGACGTCAAGACGTTCCTCGCAGACGGGACAGATATTGAGTGCCGTGATGAACGAAGCGTTGATTCCGTCGCAGAAGTGCTCGTGCAGATCCGCCGAGGCCGGACGCAGACAGCCGGGACACGAAGGCTGCGGCACACCGTCTGCGCTGAGCGTAAAGTTTTTCGTTTGCAGCGGCGTATTCGACTCGAAGCTAATTACGTAGCAACGATCACATAGATAAAGGACTGAGCTTCGCCGCGTGCAGACCGGACACCGTTCCACGCCATACTTTTCCAACGCATACTCGTCGAAATCGATCGGACAGAAGTGTTCGCAGTTACAACAGTATTGCCAGGCAATCTCGACGGGTTGCCGGCCTTCACCTTCCAAATCGATTGTGCCGAGAAGGTGACCGCGATTCTCACACTTAATAGGGCTCTGACGTGGAGCGAAGAAGCCTCGTTTGTGTTCGGGACAAAATACTCTCATTTTCGTTGCTCCCTTTAAAGATGGGTGACCGTTTAGGTTGTACTTAGCTCGCAGCATGAGATTGGGACAAGCAAAAGAGGGGAGAAAAAATGTATGGAGAGGTGCATAGATTAATCCGATGTCTAACGGATTACAAGTCTCTATTTCGCGCTGTCCGAAAAGGGGACTTTTAAGCGACGGGCGGCCCGGTGTCATGTTAAGCTGTCGCGGTTTGCGCAGGAGTATGAGGCCCTATGACGGATAAAAAAGGCTGGGGCTCGACCGTAGCAGGCTGGTTTATCGAACGGGACGAGCCCGAGACTGGAATTGAACCCGAATCTGCCGAGCACGATCCCTCCAATCCGGCCGCAGATCTCCGCGCAGGACACAACTACAACACTCCATCTCCGACTCAATCAGTTTTTCAGACAGCGCCGCCACCTCCAACCGGCGGACAGATAGATTTCGCGGCCGTGTTTGGCGCAGCCGGCGTAGACAACGAGGAGCAACAACGCGTCGCCAGAACGACGGAGTTGTTGCGGAGTCTGCCGGAGGGCACTGACGCTGCCGTGAAGAAGCAGATCGTGGAAGCTTCGCTCAAAGCCTTCGGCGTGCCGATCGAAAAGATTATCGAGGCGACTGCGGAAGAGATACAGGCATTGGACGGCTACACCCGCAACTGTGCCGCCGACAATGAAAAACTCATTCAGGAGTCTGACGCGCGCATCAAGCAGTATGAAGAAGAGATCAAGAACATTCGCGCCGTGATGCAGCAGAGCGTTGAAGAGCAACAGAACTTGATTAAGGTGTGCAACGATAAGAAGCTCGAGATTCAACAGGTGCTCGAGTTCTTCGGGCGCGACAAAGTTGCGAGTGTTGTTAAGGCTTCTCCCAAGCTCCACGATCCTTCCGATCCGGCGGCAAATCCGGCCAGTTAAGAGAAAGGAAAGACATCTATGTGGAAACGATTGGCTAACCTCTGGAAAGGTTTCCTATCGCTCTGGATTTCCGACATCGAAAAAGAGCATCCCGAGATTGCTTACGAGAACGCCATCAACTCGATGGTGGCAAAATACTCCAAACTCAAGACTGCCACTGCCGGGATCATTCGCCGACGCGAAGAGCTCGACGAACGCTTTAAGCGCGCAAACGCCGAGTTGGCGCAGACCGAAGCCGAACTCGATACGGCTGTTTCAACCAACCAGGACGATCTCGCAGTGATTCTGATCCAGAAGAAGAACCAACTTACAGCGGACGTCACCGAGTTGAAAACTGAAATGGAAACAGCACGCAGTGATGCCGACTCCGCAAAGTCGTCGCTGCTCGGAGTCCAATCGGAGATTCGGAAGTTACAAAGTGAACGAGATTCAATGCTCGCCAAGATGCAGTCGGCCCAGGCGCGCATCAAGGTTCAGGAACAACTGGATGGCCTATCCGTGGATGCCGAAGTGAAGGCACTCGACAACGTGCGGCAGCACATTAAGACGACGATTGCCGAAGCGAATCTGGGTAAAGAGTTGTCTGAGTCCTCACTCGATTCGCGTCTCGCCGCGTTGCGCACGCAAACCGGCGACGTCCAGGCGCGGCAACAGCTCGCCGAGTTAAAAGCCAAGAAGGCAGCGCAACAAGCCGCACAAAACAAGACTATGTAGCCACAAGATTCAAACCCAAAATACTCAAGCCCAAATTGACGAGGTGACCCATGAGACTGACTCCCCTGGCAAAGGCTTTTATCGCCGTCGTAGTCTTTGCCGTGATCGGCTTCGCTACGTGGCATTACAAAGGTGATGCAATCAAACGATGGGCCGGCGGCGATAAGGAAGCCGGCGGCGACTCGAAGGGCGATTTTGACAAACTGAACAACGCGCCTGGCGATCCCGCGCGAAATGCCGGCTCCGCGGGAGTTAGCAGCGTCTCACTCGGCTCCGGCAGATTGAGCCGTCCGCTGGTTGTCGGCATCAACACGTGGGCCGGGCATGCACCCGGCATTGTTTTCAACAACGGAATGGATCCGAACGGCGGGTCGTCTTACAAAACGAAGTACGGACTCGATGTGAAGTTTGTACTGCTTGAAGATCCGGCAGCGAAGCTCGCCGCGTTTCGTAGCGGACAGGTCGACATCATGTGGAACACAGTCGACAACTGGGCACGCGAAGCTTCGATCCTTGCAGAGCAAAACCAACACGCGAAGTCGATCATCATGCAGGACTGGTCGCGTGGTGGTGACGGGATCGTCTCACTGACTTCGATCAACTCGGTCGAAGATCTGAAAGGTCACAAGATCGCGTGCACGCAATTTACGCCGTCTCATTTCCTGCTGCTTTATCTTTTGTCGCAATCAGGGTTGACCCCTGACGAACGCGCGGGAGTCGAGAAGAACATCATCTTCACTACTGACGCGCCGGCAGCGGCCGCAGCCTTCAAAGCAAAACAGGTGGATGCAGCAGTTACGTGGGAACCAGATCTCTCAGGCGCAGTAACTGCGCGTGGCTCAGAGGCGCACGTGCTCGTTTCCACTCAAGCGGCGACGAACATCATCGCGGACACGCTTTGCGCTCGCCAGGACCTAATCGATCAAGCGCCTGAAACTGTGCGTGACTTCGTCCGCGGCTGGCTCGACGGCATCGAAATGATCAAGAGCAATCCGAATCCATCGTACGAAGTCGTGGCCCGCGCGCTAAAACTCGACACCGATACGGTCTCAGGCATGTTGTCGGGTTTGAAACTGACGCCCTACGCCGACAATGCGCAGTTTTATGGTCTAACCGGCGCGAAGGCGCACTACGAAACGTTGTTCGACACGGCATTCGTCATCTGGCGCAAGAAAGGGTTGGTGACAAAAGCGGTTGATGCAAAAGGTTGGGCTGACACTCGCTTCCTGCAAGCTGTCGCTTCTTTTTATCCGGGACAGAAAGTTGAAGAGGCTCCGGTCGTCGCTAAGGCGCCGTCGGAGAAGGACGTTCCGATTCTGCATCAACAGATCCAGATTCAGTTCACACCTGGTTCCGATGAAATCATGCCGGGGTCTTACTTGTTGCTCGACAAACTCGGAGAGACGATGACCTCGTTCGGC
>DASZDV010000161.1:0-2186 GCA_035941575.1 Pyrinomonadaceae bacterium | reverse complement strand
GAGTGCACCTGATGTTGATGTCGGCGCAATCAGCGCCGGCCGGCGCCAGCGATGGACGTTCAGTGTTCAGCGTGTCGCCGTTGATGTCGCGACCAAGCGTGATGTTGAAAGGCCGTCCGGACTGCACGATCACGAACGGATTCAGGCTGATGCCCCACGGCGCACGGAAATTACCAGTCATAACAAAGCGATGGCGAATGTCACCGGAAGCGCGACCGTACTCCGTGCTCAAGTCGTAAGGATTAGCAGGAAAACTTCCAGTACCGTCAGCATCGCTGTTTCCTTTCGCCAAAACGTAAAACGCGGTCATCGAGGCGTTGCGATGGAAACGGCTGTTGAAGTTGACTATGAACTGGTTCTGGTTGTAACGCCCGCTCGACTCGTACTCAAAAATATTGCAGCGCGGCGCGGAATTGATATCCGGCGGAATGAAATCCGCGCAATTCAACGGGCGAATGCCGCTGGTCGGCAGTCCCGGAATAAACGTGCCGGGCAAGGGTGCATTGAGCGGCCGCGTGCGCAGCACATGCAGAGTGCGAATGTTGATGTAGCTGGCTGCTAGCGTCAGGTTGTGTGGCAACTGGCGCTCAACGCTAAACACGCCTTGCAACGTGTACGGCGCCTGAAGACCTTTTTCGAGACGGTAAACAGTTCCCGGAACTGAAAACGCAATCAACTGGTCCACCGTCGGAATGTTCGGGAAGAAATCCGGATTCTGCACGGTGAACTGTTGCTGGTTCACGCCGTTTAGACGCTCGGCCGTCATCGTGAGGTTTTCGTTGACGCGCTCGTAAAAAACTCCGTAACCGCCGCGCACGACTGTCTTCGACTGCTGACCACCCGGCGACCACGCAAATCCAAGCCGCGGCGCAAAATTGAAATTGCTGTCGATGTTGCTTTGGTTCTCGTAGCGAAGGCCAAGACTGAGCGTCAGGTTCGGCCGCACTTTCCAATCGTCCTGCACGAAACCGCCAACGTCCCACTGTGAGACTTCAGTCTCCGGATTGCCCGTGGACAGACGGAACTGGCTAGCGCCGCCACCAAGCAGACGGATCTGAACCGGATTAACTCCCTGGTCCAGAAAAACCTGCGTGCGCCGATAGCGCTCGATGCTGGTGATGATTTCGGTATCAGACAACGGCTGATCGTTAGCGTCGAGTACAGGACCGACACCGCCGCCGAAGAACGTGAACGTGCCACCGAAGTTCTGCGGCGAAAACTGCAAAGTCTTGCCCCAGCGAAGCCGCGCGCCAGTCTTCAACGAATGCTGGCCCATCACGAACGACGTGTTGTTCGTCAACTCCCAATCATTCTCATCGCTATGCGACTGCCCGACCTGCGAACCGCCGCCCGTAAATGCTTCCTGCACGTCAATCGTGGGTATCGAGTTATCGGCGTTCTGCTCGTTGCGTGAATGCTCGAATTGAAAACGCGTCTCGTTGACGATGGTCTTGTTGATAACTGCGGTTTCGGTGAACTGAATGCTCTGGTCTGTATTGCTGGTGTCGTAAGCGCGCGACGGTAATGAAAAACCGCCCACGCCCGCCAACCGCGTGGTCTTCGCATAGTTGTAACGCACGACCAGCGTGTTGTTCGGATTGATCTGGTAGTCAATGCGCGGGCTGAACGACGTGCGGCGGCTGGGGATTGCCACCGTTTCATTGAAATCGACGATGTTGTTGTTGGCGTCGAGAACTGTGGCGACGATCAACGTCTGGTCATCAACGTCGCGCTTGTCGAAATCGACAAAGAAGGACGCTTTACGTTTGATAATCGGACCACCGTAGTTTCCGCCGTATTGCCGCGTCTGGATCGGCGCACGGTTCGGGGCAAATGGGTTGCGAGCATTCAAAGCGTCGTCATTGAAGTTAAACGACGCCTGGCCGCGATAGCGATCCGTACCTGGTCGCGTCAAAATCTCGATTCGGCCAAAACCAAGCCGGTCGTATTCCGCGGAAAAAGGATTGGCGTTGATGCGAATCTCGCGAATCGAAGCACGCGGTGGAAGACGGCCACCTGTGAACCCATCGACGAAGATCTGACCACCGTTTGGACCAGCCGATGGACCAGCGAGTGCCTGCAACGCTGCTGCGAGATCGTCGGGGTCATCAGGCAATGCATCGATGTCGTCACCTTTCAACACGACTGCGCCCGCATTGTTTTCCGGTTCGGTGCTCACTTCGCGG
>DASZDV010000160.1:0-2791 GCA_035941575.1 Pyrinomonadaceae bacterium | reverse complement strand
GATCGGCAATCGGTTCGTCCTGATGAAAAACGAGCCGCGGCAAAAACTCCTGCATCTCTTTTTCAGAGATGATCACCTCGTGATGGTTCGTGCCAAACTGGTTCGCAATTCTACGCGCGGACTCAAGTTCGTTGAGATACTCGGCGTCACTAAAACCAACAGTGAACGTTTCCACGGGACGCGACATCAGTTCCGACATCAACGCCACGTTTGCCGACGAATCAACACCGCCAGACAGGAACACGCCGAACGGCACATCTGACATCATGCGCTTGCGAATTGAATCGCGCAGCAAACGCAGGATTTCTGCTCGATGTTCGCTTTCATCGCGAAGCGTTGGTTGAGACGGCGGCAGCGCGTCCCAATACTGCTGGATACTGACCGATCCGTCGCTCTTCAAAATTAGCACGTGACCCGCGGGAACTTTTTGTATGTCGCGGAAGAGTGTTGCCGGCGCCGGCGTCGTCAGGAAAGTTAAATAGTGGTAGAGCGACTGCTCGTCGATGTCCGGCGTGACTGCCGGGTGTTGCAGAATCGCCTTGATCTCTGACGCAAAAATGAAACGGCCATCTTTGTGAAAGAAGTACAGCGGCTTCACTCCTATGCGATCGCGCACGAGCACCAGTTGCTGTTTGTCCGCGTCCCAGATCGCAATGGCGTAATCGCCTTCGATGTCGTGAATGAAATCGAGACCGCGCTCTTCGTAGAGGTGCAGGATCGTTTCTGAGTCAGTGCGAGAGGCGTATTTGTGACCACGCGCTTCGAGATCGGTTCTTAATACGGCGTGGTTGTAAATCTCGCCATTGAACACGAGCCACGTGCGATCGTCGCAGCCGTGCATGGGCTGATGACCGGCGGCGGAAAGGTCGATGATCGATAAACGGCGAAAGCCGAACCCGCCGCGCGCGTCATCGAAGAGCAACTCACCCGAATCGTCCGGCCCACGGTGCGTCATCTGATCGCGCATACGTGCGATCAGCGAAAGATCAGTGCGTCCTTCGCTCGCGCCGTATTCCCAAACTCCGCAAATCCCACACATCAGTTCAGTAAATTTTCCAGCTCAGTTTGCCGGGGCGGCGGCCGGAGACGCGCCAGCAAGCGGAAACGGATTCGATCAGTTCGCCGTAGTTGCGCGAGACGTGTTGGTTGACCAACTCAGGCGGTTGGTCGAGACTTAACGAAGCCACTACCAAACTCACGCCTGAACCCCGATCCCGTGCTTCTATCGCCGCGCCTCGCACGAGAAGTTCCAGTTCGGATGTAAAGTGGAACCACGTCTCAAACTCATGGTCGCCTTCACCAAAGAACTCGTCTTCAATCAACCACGAACACTCAGCTTTATCGAACGTCACGGTGCGCCTGTGCGTCACCGGCGCGCGCAATCGACGGTACCCGTAATGTTCCGCCACAACCTTGTCATAATTCTCGTTTGACTGCCATTCGAGAACATGCGGTTGCGCTTCGTTGCCGATGACAAACGGCATGTTGGCATCAGTGGTGTTCTGTTCTTCGCTGTCGATCCTGACGGTTGAGTGATAGGCCGTAGAGCGAAACGCGTGTCGCATTTGCAGGTCGGCGCTATATACGTAAGTACCGGGATCGACGATGAACGCGTGGCCGCGTGCGGAGATTTCAATACTCAGAGCGTCGTTGTGGCCGTGAGAACCGCGGCCGTTGATTCCGGCGCCGCTCGCGTTGAAAAAGAGATAGCAATCTCCCTTTCGCATGATGTAACTGCCGGCGTCCGGAAATGCTTTTGAGTCCTGCTGCGGAGTGTTGAGCGTTGCATCATTTAAGAGGTCAGCGGCGATTGCCAGCACGTAAGCATGGTCGTCGGCGCGACGT
This sequence comes from Pyrinomonadaceae bacterium, assembly GCA_035941575.1. Taxonomy (GTDB): domain Bacteria; phylum Acidobacteriota; class Blastocatellia; order Pyrinomonadales; family Pyrinomonadaceae; genus PSRF01. The sequence continues at coordinate 946 of DASZDV010000160.1, read as the reverse complement.
TGTTGAAATGGAAGTACCTGACCGCCGTCGGTGTCGCCGATCAACGGCGCAAATCCGTCGGGGCGCAAATATGCTCTGACGTATTCGAGCATCTGTTGGAGCTTGCCCCAGTATTTTGCGTCAATTCTTCTTCGTGTTTCCCGGCACAACATGAACGAATAGAGAAACAACTCCAGAACAAAGCGATGATATCCGGTTGATGACTCATAATCGGCACCGTCGGCGAGAACCTGTTTGTCCATCTCGCGCAGCAGTGCCGGCAGCGCTAGGTCACGCCAGGCTTCAGCGTCTTCCAATTCCGGCAACATCGTTTCCAGCCACAGCAGTCCGGCAATGTCTGAGAGGTAGTGATTGCTTGTGGCGATATACGAAAACTCCAGGTTATTTCCGATGTACCGGCCGTGTTGCTGGAGCAGGGTCAGCAGAAACAACAGGGATTCGGGATCAAGTTGCGGTGAAGTGCGATACTTTTCGAAAGCGGCCAGAATGTTTATCGCTCTGAGTGCGACTTCCATTGCGCAGGTCCAGTTTGGACCGCGACCGTACGGGTTTTGTTCGTGCCAACTGCGTAAGTGAGTCAAAAACGTCGTCGCGTCTTGAGAGCTGAGTAGATGGCCCAAACGATTCAGTTCCCACACGATGCGCACGTCGGACCCGTCGGTCCGCATTAAGTTGAGGTCGCGGTGGTATTCGAGTGGCCATAAGTAACCGGAAAGTGGATCGCGGCGCCACTCCTCAACGTCCCGCTTGCTTAAGGCCTGAGGGGAAGAATTGATACAAAGCAAAAACTGGATTTGTTCTTTGTTTTGAAAGTGCGCCAGTAATTCCGCCGGTGTCAGGCTGGAGAACGGCGGCTTCAGGGCTAAGCGGTTTTCTTTATCGAGGCTTGCACGTTCGCGTCGAGCCAATAGCATCATTAATGTGCGCCGCATGGCCTCGCGTCCCG
>DASZDV010000159.1:0-7279 GCA_035941575.1 Pyrinomonadaceae bacterium | reverse complement strand
TAGGAAGCTTTCTCTCCGGCTTTCGACAGCCGCGCAAACAAGCGCGCTCCTGACGGCAGCGGTCCGTTCTCAACGTTGATAACGCCACGCAGAACCGCATTTCCATACGCAACGAAAATCTTGACGCCCGCGACCTGTTCTCCTTCCTTTACCTCGATACGCGGCGTGGCAACACCGTCGCGCTCGATACGCGCTATGGCGAAACCCTTTGGCGGATATGGACCAAAGCCGCCGCCTAACGACACGTTCACCTGTCCGCTGTTGAATCCTCCCAACCGAAAACCTCCGTCGGCCGCAATTGGTGAAGACGATGAGTTGCCATAACCCGGAGACGTTTGTACATAGCCGCGGACTTGCATTTCCCCGAGCCTTGCTCTTGCTGCCTTATCGTCACTCTCGAGGACAACTACTCCCGAAATGCTTGCGCCTCGTATCGCTTTGATAATGATTCCGCTGACGTCTTGATCTACCACGTCAAAGGTTGATTGTTCTGCACGCAGGTCGTTGTCTGAGCCTGACTGGAACAGGTTCAGCATGTATTTACCTGGTATCAGCCCTTCGACGACGAACTCGCCGCGCGCGTTTGAACTATCGGTACGGCTTAACCACTCCGTCCGTGTCCCAACCGATCGTTGCAGGCCAAAACGCAGGTTTGGTACCGGCGCGCCAGTTTCGCCATTTACGATTCGCCCGCTTGCCGAATAGCTTTGGACCGTACGGCCGAGATGAATGTCGACGTTGTTTGCCTCGCTGCCTTCAGAGACTTCAATGACGGTTGCTTTCGCAGCCTCGGCAACATCCGGATGGAAGACCCGCTTGTACGCGCCCTGGCTTGGAGAGTATCCAGCCATATTATCGTCGCCTCGGCCGGCGCACACCTTGTAACGTCCGGCCGTCAGACCAAAGATGCGATAGATGCCACGGTCATCCGTTTGCGCGCTGACCTCAGAGTATGCGGGGCGCTCCGGTGTTCGCTGGTCCAACGACTCTGCCCGATAGATTTCCACCATTTCCTGAATAACTGGACGCCCGTCCGCATCCGTTAGCTTGCCCGTGATCACGCCGCCGCGCATTAGCGAGAAATTTATGCCTTCGACATCTTCGTCGTCTCCGACCAGCACGCTTTTGCGCCCGTTTGCATCAGACGCGACATAGGCCGGCGCAGCCGGCGCGACCGCGTAGGTCCCAGGCGCCACGTTTGTTATCCGGTAGAAACCATTCGCATCCGTGACCGCCTTTGAAAACTGTTCGTAGGGACTCATCGCGTCGCTCTTTCTCAGACTCACCAGCACGCCGGGGGCCGGCTTGTCCTTGATCGTGACGCGACCAGAAACAGAACCAGCCGGAGTTTTGGGTGCTGGCTGTTTAGCCGTCGACTGAGCTAGTAATGACGACGCAAAACATACAAGCGTCAGGATAGCGAGCAGTGCACTGCGAGCGGAGGACCTCATACAGTAGCTCCTTTTTATCGTGGGCCGCGTCATCATAGCCCAGGCGTATTCACGCTGAAAAGACTAAGTCGATTCAAATTGTTCGTGGTTGTCAGTGTTGAGATTCTACTGTTAGGATCGCGCGCGATGGCTCACCTTAAAATCACCGACGCGAGTGGCCGTCAGTGGCAATTCACTTTCTTGCCGCAGACTATGTGCTCCATTGGCCGCGCTCCGGACAACGCGGTGGTTTTGGACGATCCACGCGCCTCGCGTTATCACGCACATATCAACCCGGCAGAAAACGGCACATTCATGATCATCGACGGCGCGATGGTCAACGGCCAATTGCGGCGAAGTGCTAACAAAGTCTTCATCAACGGCGAACCCCGTTTCGAGCAACAACTCAAAAACGGCGATCGCATAACGATTGGCGCCAGCACGTTGCGTTTTGAACAACCCGCGGAGGAACGTACAACCGACGTTCGTTACGACGACAAACCGCTGGGCCACACACAACTGTTGATTTCCGCTAACGACGTCATGTCAACCGTACTTCGTTCGAAAGAAGAAGTACCTGCGTCTGCACAACGCGACAAAGTTCTCGAAGCATTACAACGTAAAGCAAACATCCTCAGCGCGCTTTACGAGATGAGTAAGACACTCGGATCCGTTTTCGATCTGAATGCGATTTTTGAAAAGGCGACGGACATCATCTTTCGCTCGACTCCGGCGGATCGCGTCGTGGCGTTGCTGGCGGAGGGTCCGACCAATGGCGATGACGCTAACTTGATGCCAATCGCGATGCGGGCGCGCGACAACAAACTCGAAGCCCACGCACGACGTCTTTCGATCGGACGGACCATCACTCGAAAAGTCATGCGGGATCGCGTCGCGTTGCTTTCACAGGACGCGGCTTCCGACGAAGAGTTTGCCGGAGTTGATTCGATCGTCTCGCAAGGTGTGCGTTCTACGATCTGCGCGCCGCTCGTCGCTGAGAGTCGAGTTCACGGCGCGCTTTATGCTGACAGACTTGATCCGTTCGCCGCATTTAAACCTGACGACCTTGAACTGATCAGCGCGGTCGCTGCGCAAACGGCGATCGCCGTTGAAAATGCGCGCGCACACGAACGCCTGGCTCGTGAGGAAGTCGCGCGAGCAAACTACAGCCGGTTCTTACCTGAATACGTAGTGAAGCAAATGCTGGAGAACCCTGACTCCTTCAAGCTTGGCGGAGTGAGTCAGACCATCACGATTCTGTTTGCCGATATTCGCGGTTTCACGCGCATCTCTGAACACGCGCCGCCCGAAAAAATCGTCAGTCTTTTGAACCGTTACTTCTCAGCCATGACGGACATCATCTTCGCCCACGGCGGCACGCTCGATAAGTACCTGGGCGATGGTCTAATGGCCCTATTTGGGGCGCCAACAGCTACGCCCGACGACGCATCAAATGCACTGAACGCGGCCGTGGCCATGCAGCGCCGGCTCATCGGCATCAATCGGGAATTGCGTGACGAGGGCTTTGCGGAGATCGGCGTCGGCATGGGCCTGCATACCGGCGAAGTGGTAGTTGGTTACATCGGTTCCGATCGTCGCTCGGAGTACACGGCAATTGGTGACACGGTCAACACGTCGTCGCGGCTCGAATCAAATGCGGAGGGCGGTCAGATTCTGATCAGCGATGCGACGAAGAAGGCCGCTCACAGCCGTTACAAGTTGAAGCCCCGCGAACCGATCATGGTTAAGAACAGGCAACAGCCTGTGATGCTCTGGGAAGTTGATTGGCAAAAAGCAAGCGGGTCGTTTTAAAGCTTTGAATAGGTCATATAAGTCCTATTCGACCTATAGGACCTATAATCTTTATGTCGTTCAAAGGTAAGACCGGGCACTTCTTTGGACTTGGCGCACTGCGCAAGTTCGTCTCAGACTCAATGGCGATCGACATGGGCTCTGCGAGCACGCTCATAGCCGTGCGCGGTCGTGGTGTGGTCGTCGATGAACCATCCGTCGTCGCGATCAACAAGCTTACTGGAGAAGTCATCGCGTGCGGCAACGAAGCTCACAAGATGCAGGGCCGCGAAGCCCGCGACGTGACCGTGATCGCTCCACTCGTCGACGGCGTGGTCGCGGACTTTGAACGAACGCGAGTGATGCTGGACCACTTCGTTCGCGAGGCGCGCAGCGGGATCTCGTATTTCAGCCGTCGCGCGATCATGAGCGTGATCTCGGAGGTGACGCAGGTCGAACAGCGCGCGTTGTTAGCCGCTGCGGAAGAAGCGCGCATCAGCCGTGTCTACATGATTGAAGAAGGTCAGGCGGCAGCGATCGGCGCAGGTGTGCCGGTGAACGACGAACACGCCGCGGCAGTCGTCGACATCGGCGGCGGCACAACCAACGTTGCCGCAATCATCAGCGGATCGATCATCGCCTCACGTGCGGAACGCATTGGGAGCGCCGACATCGATCTCGCGATCATGGATCGCTTGCGTCGTCATCGTGGTCTGACCATCGGCGTGCAAACCGCTGAGCGGTTAAAACTCGAACTCAGCTCGGCAATCGAACCGGAAGATCCAAACAAGAGGATTAACGTGCGCGGACGTGACGTTCAGACCGGTAGTCCGGCCGCGGTTGATATCACCGCCGCCGAGGTCTACACGATCACTATGCCGATTATTCGTCGCATCGCCGAGGAAGTTCGTTCGATGCTGACCGAACTCGCGCCTGAAGTAGCGGGCGATGTTTATGAGCGCGGCTTGATTCTCACCGGCGGCGGCGCGCAACTGGAGGGCTTACCGCAGTACCTCACACGAGAACTCGACCTGGTTGTTCGCGTTGCTGATGATCCTCGCTTCGCGATTGTGCGCGGGTTGGCCCAACTTTACGAAGAACCGTTACTGCTCCGCCGTGTGGCGCGCACCGAACCGCATCCGTTAATGGACGCTGAAGCCACAGCTTTCGAAACTTGAGTCACAAAGAGGCACAAGAACCACACGAGTGAGTTTCAGCGACTTTTACAAACGACAAATCACGGTAGCGCACATCTTCGGAATTCCGGTGCGCTTTGACTACCGTTGGTTTGTTGTTTTCCTTCTCAGCGTCTGGCTGATCGCGGTGAACCTCGGCCGCGGCGGCATGTTCGTCGGCTCATTTCGGTTGCAAGCGGTAAGCACTGTCGCTGCGTGGACTCTCGCTGTTATCACGACGTTGGGTCTGTTCCTTTCCGTATTGGTCCATGAACTATCTCACGCGTTCATGGCTCGTTCAGAAGGAATCGAAATCGAAGAGATCGTTTTGCACCCATTTGGCGGACTCGCAAGATTGCGCAACGAGCCGCAGAGTCCGCGTGCCGAGTTCAGAATTGCCATTGCTGGTCCAGCCGCCAGTTTTTTTATTGGCGTCATCACTTTTGTATTGCTGCTTCCTACCGTGCGCTCCGGTTACAGCACGGTCGCCGGCGTGTTACTTCTTCTCAGTGCCGGCAATCTGCTGCTGGCAATCTTCAATCTCTTTCCCGGTTATCCACTAGACGGCGGCCGCGTGTTGCGTGCGCTGCTGTGGAGGCGAACCGGAGACATCCGGCAAGCGACGCGCATGGCCGGCGTTTGCGGAATGTTGATCGCAGCGATTCTGATCATCTTCGGTGTTTACATGGCCATCGCGCCGAATTTTCGTTCGTACTTCATGGGCTTCTGGTCCGTGCTTGTCGGCTTGTTTCTTTTCGACGCCGCGTACAGCGTTGTGAAAAGTGTTCAGGTACGTTTGAAGAATATCGTTCGCGAAGCGATGTCGGCGCCGTTTTCGATCGAGCCCGACTTGTTGATTAGTCACTTGATCGATTCCGTGTTGCCGATGCATCGACAGGTCGCGTTTCCGGTTGCTCTCGATCGGCAACTTCACGGAATGCTGTCGCTCGAAGATTTGAAATCGTTGCCGCGAGATCGTTGGCACCTTACACGCGCGCGCGACATCATGCGCCCGATTGCTCCCAGGTTCTTTGTTGAACCCACGGCCACGCTCGATTACGCGCGCGAATTGATGAAGCGGAATGGCATCGGATCAGTGGCTGTAGTCGGCAAAAATGGCGAGCTCGTCGGGTTCCTGCAAACCGGCACATTCAAACGCACAAAGCGTTCACGAAAACGCAGTTAACTCACAATCTTCTACGTAGTTCTTGCAATTGCCAGCGCCGCAGTTTTCCGCGATAATCCAAGCGGAGCTTTCATTCTCGCAACTTGAAGGACCCGTCGTATGCTTGCCGTACTCGGTGCGCTCTTTGCCAACGGATTGATCGCAGTTTTGAAGTTCGGGGCGGCTTTCATCACCGGTTCGTCGGGGATGATGGCTGAAGCGCTCCACTCGGTTGCAGACACGACCAATCAGGTCTTTCTGTTGCTGGGTCTGCGCTTCTATAAACGACCCGCGTCGGCGAAGCACCCTTTCGGTTACGGGAAAGAACGGTTCTTTTGGTCTTTTATAGCGGCCATCTTCATCTTCGGCGTGGGTGCGACGTATGCGATCTACGAGGGCATCGAAAAACTAAGGCATCCACACGCCCCGACGAACCTGAACTGGGCGTACGGGGTGCTGGCCATCTCGTTTGTGCTCGAAACTGGTTCGATTGCGCTCGCGCTTTACCAGGAAGTGAAAGAGGCGCATCACGAGGGCCTGAGCTTTCGCGACTATTTGCGGGAATCGAAAGATCCGACCGCAAAGACAGTGCTCTTTGAAGATTCTGCGGCGTTAATTGGCATCATCATCGCTGCCGCTGGTCTTCTATTGACGGAATATCAGGTTGGCGGTGCAGCCGGCGCGTATTGGGACGGTGTCGCGTCGATCGCGATTGGCCTCGTGCTGGCGGTTGTTGCCTTTGTTCTTGCGCGCACCTCGCGCGGACTGCTTCTCGGCGAAGCCGCGAACAGTAAGGTACTGGCGGAGATCAAGCAGGCAATCGAGAGTCATCCGAACGTGGAACGCGTGGTCGAACTACTAACAATGCATTTAGCGCCCAAACAGATCTTAATTAATGCGACGATTCAACTGCGGCCGGATCTACGGACGGGAGACATCGAGAAGTCGATCGCAGAGTGCGAAGAACGAATTAAACGTGCGGAGCCGAAAGTTGAAATGATGTTTTTGGAAGTCGCGCGTAATGAGCAGGGCGACGGCCACAGTGCGGTCGCCGAGCACATGGGATAAGAGGGCTTAGGATAAGAACCGGGGTTGATTGGCTGGGGGTTCGTTGAAGTTCGAATACTGTGGAGAAACTAAGTTGCTGTCGCTACGCCGAGCACCAGGTACCCACAAATTTGACAACACGAGATGTTACTACTACTGCCATACACCGAGTATCTGAGACGAGTTGTTGAGCCGCGAAATATCGCGGACATCGTTTTCGTCTTTTTGCTCGTGTATGCAGTCTTGAAACTCCTGCGTGGTACTCGAGCCGCTCCCATGGCCGCAGGAATCGCCGCTCTCGTTTTCCTCTACTGGCTTTCCATCAAACAGGATCTCGCGACGCTCGAGTTCGTTCTCAGCAACGGACTGCTTTACATCGGTATCGCTATTATCGTGCTTTTCCAGTCGGAAATTCGGCAGGCATTGATTACGTTCGGAAACCGTTTTCGGATGCCCTTCTCGCGTCATCACCACGGACAGTTTGGCGAAGGTGTGTACGACGAAGTGATTCTAGCTGCGACGACGCTTGCTTCTACTAAAACCGGCGCGCTGATCGTAATCGAACGAAACGTCGGTTTGAAAAACGTTATCGACGGTGGCGTACAACTGGATGCTGAACTCAGTTACGACCTGTTGCTGAGTATTTTCAACACTGCGAGTCCGTTGCACGA
>DASZDV010000158.1:0-3033 GCA_035941575.1 Pyrinomonadaceae bacterium | reverse complement strand
CCCACGCTCGCGATAAAGATTCAATTTGTTGTGCAGGGTCTTCAGGCTGATGCCTAACAGTTCGGCCGCGCGCGTCTTGTTGTTCTTCGTCTTTTGCAACGTGCGCATGATCATCTGCCGTTCGACTTCTTCAAGAGGCGTGCCGACGGGTAACGTCAACGTGTCTTCGTTGCGAAGTTTTTCTCGTTGTTCGATCGGATAGGGAGCGAAGTGATGCCGTTCGATCTGTTCGCCGGAACAGATGATCACTGCTCGCTCGATCACGTTGCGCAGTTCGCGGATGTTGCCTGGCCAGGTGTGAAACTGAAGCGCCTCCAGCGCGGCGCGGCTGAGAAAGCGAGCGGGACGTCCGTGTTTCTCAGCAAGTTGCGTGACGAGATGTTGGGCCAGCAACGGCAGATCTTCGGTGCGGTCGCCGAGTCGCGGAAGGTGAATACCGAAGACGTTGAGACGATAGAGCAAATCGCTGCGGAGAGTGCCTTCGGCGACGGCTTGGTGCGGAGGCCGGTTCGTTGCGGCGAGCAGACGAACATCGACCGGGATTTCCTTCCGGCTGCCAAGGCGGCGCACGGCACGTTCTTCAATGACGCGCAACAGTTTTGCTTGCAGCAACGCGGGCATCTCGCCGATCTCGTCGAGTAGCAACGTTCCTGTGTCCGCAAGTTCAAAACATCCCTGGCGGCGCGAGGCTGCACCCGTGAACGCGCCTTTCTCGTGTCCGAACAGTTCCGACTCCATCAACGTTTCGGGAATCGCGGAACAGTTGATGGCGATAAAAGGCCGGTCGCGTCGCGGGCTCATCCGGTGAATGGTGCGCGCGACGAGTTCTTTGCCCGTGCCGGATTCGCCCGTGATCAAAACGGAAGCAGATGAGGGTGCGACCTGTTCGATGAGCGTGTAGACCTTGCGGATCGATTCCGAGTTGCCGACGAGCTCGCCAAACGCGCCGCGGTCCTGAAGTTGGCGTCGCAGCAGTTCGTTCTCCCGTCTTGCTTGCTCGAGTTCGTCGGTGTGGTCGAGGGTCGAAGCCATCACAAGTCAGTTTAGCATATCCACAGTTGCCACAGATTTCTGTGTAAATCTGTGTATGGTTCTACTTTGAATAGTGATCTGCGATGGCTCGTGCGAGGTCTTTTACGGTGGACTGAACAGGTCGGATGTTGACGTGTAAACCGTATTCAGCGGCGGTGGCGGCGGTGATGTCGCCGATGCACGCTACGGTGATGTCTGAAAGGACCTTGCTTAGGTCGTGTGTGTCGAACAGCAACGCGAGGTTCTTGACGGTTGATGAACTCGTGAATGCGATGCAGTCGCCGCTACCGGCGAGCATTGCACTCAACCTGCCACGATCGAGATTTTCCGGTACGACAGTTCGATACGCAGTGACGACGTCAACTCGCGCGCCTGCTTCTTCCAGCGCCTTCGGCAAGTAATCACGACCCACAGCAGCGCGCGGGATCAGAATATTCAGTCCGTGGAGATGTTCATCGCCGCCGACAAATTCACTTAAGGCGCTAAAGACGCCTTCTGCCTTTGCTTGTGAAGGAACGACATCCACGTGCACATGCGCGTCGCGTAATTTGTCCGCTGACGCCTGACCGATCGCGCAAACCTTTGTCTCGTCGAGCTCTTCGATCTTGACACCCCGAATTTCCAGACGACGCAAGAAGTATTCGATTGCATTGGCGCTGGTGAAGATTAGCCAGTCGTAGCCGTAGAGATGATCGATTGCTTCGTCGAGACGTTCGTAACTTTCGGGTTCAGTGATTTCGATGGTAGGACAAATGATGACTTTCGCGCCGTAGTTTTCGAGTTCCGTGACGAACTCGCCGGCCTGGGAAGCAGCGCGCGTAACGACCACTGTCCGTCCGGCGAGCGGTTTAGACATGTTCAGGCCCGTTTAGAATTTCGTATTCGCCGCTTAGAATTGCATTAGCGCCGCGCTTTATTAACTGTTCGGCTAGTTGCGAGCCGATCCCCTCTGCTTCATTCGGTTCTCCCGCCAGGCGGTCCCGCAAGATCTCTGCTCCATCCGGCCTCGCAACCAAGCCCTCCAGCTTTAATAGTTCACCTTCCACTACCGCATGCGCGGCGATCGGAAACTGGCATCCGCCACCCAGACCACGCAGAAACGCACGTTCAGCGCGGCACGCCACTTCTGTTTCGCGGTGATTAAGCTTTCGCGTAGCTTCGACCGTAACGTCATCATCCGCTCTGATCTCAATCGCGATCGCTCCCTGTCCAACAGCCGGCAACATCTCCTTTGGTTCGATAGCCGTACTGATCCGGTCTTTCAATCCCAACCGAATAAGCCCCGCAGAAGCGAGAATCAGCGCATCATATTGGCCCTCATCGAGCTTCCGCACACGCGTGTCGACGTTGCCACGCAGATCCTTGATCACGAGATCGCTGCGTTGTGCTTTCAGTTGCGCCAACCGTCTCTGACTCGACGTGCCGACCACCGCGCCTGCCGGCAGGTCGCGCAGCGATGTAATGTTTAGGTCCTTCCGCAAGACGAGCGCGTCTCGTGGATCTTCACGTTCACAAATCGCACTGATCGACAAACCGTCAGGAACGATGGTCGGTAAGTCTTTCAACGAATGGACCGCGATGTCGATCCGTTTGTCGAGCAGCGCTTCTTCCAGTTCTTTGGTGAAGACGCCTTTGCCACCGATCACAGATAAGGGATCTGGTTTTACGTCGCCCGTGGTCTTGATGATTTCGATCTCGATTGTAAAATCCGGATTTTGTGCTAATAACAGGTCGCGCGCATGCTCTGCCTGCCACAGCGCGAGGCGTGAGCCGCGAGAACCTATGATCAAACGAGCAGACATTTGCGTTACTCTTCGAGGTCGAAGATGTCCTTGCTCGGCGGGACTGCGTCGGATTCAGTGGTTTCGTAGAAACGCCGCATTTGATTGAGGATTGGATGGGAGATCTTATTGACCGTGGACATCAGCATAGCTTCGATGGCGGCCTCCTGTTCTGGGCTCAAAACGCCGAGTCGTTTGCGTTGGCGCGCCATCTCCGAAC
>DASZDV010000157.1:0-5404 GCA_035941575.1 Pyrinomonadaceae bacterium | reverse complement strand
AACTCAGTTACGACCTGTTGCTGAGTATTTTCAACACTGCGAGTCCGTTGCACGACGGCGCTGTGGTTGTCCGGCGGCATCGCATCGCGGCGGCTTCGTGCTTCTTACCTTTGACTCTGAATCCACGTTTGTCGCGAGACCTCGGCACACGGCATCGCGCCGCGATCGGCGTCACCGAAGACACAGACGCAGTCGCAGTTGTAGTTTCCGAAGAAACAGGATTGCTCTCGTTTGTGCAGCGAGGCGACATCAAACGCGGTCTCGATGCAACCAAACTGCGCGAGGCAATCTTCGAGGCGCTCGGTGTGTCGCCAAAGAAAGAGAAGGAGCCACAAAAAGCCGCCGATCAGGACGCGGAAGAAATCGCCTCGGTTTAAGCCATGCCTTTCCAGGACGTAGACGAAATTGCCGAGACCACTAAGCCGGCGCCGGCGCCGAGTCGCTTGGACAAGCTGGTGCGCAAGATCTTCGTCGAAGACTGGAGTTTGAAACTGCTCTCGCTCGCGATTGCGCTCGTGCTCTGGCTCGTTGTTACAGGCCAAAACCAGCCGGTCACCGCACACGTCAACGTTCAACTCAATTTCATCAGACCGCAGTCACTGGAAATCAGTAACGATCCACCTCGCACAGTTGATGTGATGCTCACAGGCAGTAGAAACAAGTTGGACGATCTGACGTCCCTCGATCTCGTTGCGACGGTGGACATCAGCGATCAGCGCGCGGGCGAAAGAGTTTTGCGACTCGCAGATAAGGCACTGATCTCATTGCCACAGGGCGTCAAAGTAGACGGGTTTCAACCAAGCGCGATCCCCGTTCGCCTGGAACCGATCGTTGAGCGGCAAGTACCGATCGAGCCGAAAGTTGAGGGGACGACCGCGGACGGTTATGAAGTTTATGGCGTTCACTCGAGTAAAGGATCTGTAACTTTGCGTGGACCAGAAAGCCGTGTGATCGCTTTGCAAAAAGTGCCGACGGAAAGTATCTCGGTCAGTGGTCGCAAGGACAGTTTTACGGCGAATGGCGTGGCGATCGATGTGCCGGATCCAAAAGTGGATCTTCTAGATCCTGTCGTGAATGTTGATGTTAAGATCGGCGAGCGGCGTATTGAGAAGAGTTTTTCGGGTGTCGCGGCTGCTGCGGCTGACGGCGGTAAAGTGCAACCTTCAGCTGTGTCTGTGACGGTGCTTGGTGAAGCGACCGCAGTCCAGTCGCTAAAACCTGGAGACCTGCGTGTCACAGTCGATGGAAATGGCTCGTCAAGGCTCGAACTGCCGTCCGCATTGAATGGAAAAGTGATTTTGAAATCGATTCAGCCGGGGAAGTTTCAACTGATCAAATAATGAAGGCTCTTTTTGGTACGGACGGTATTCGCGGCGAAGCCGGACGTTTCCCACTCGACGCGCCGACAGTTAATACCATCGGATATTCCTTAGCCCGCCACCTCACAGAAACGATCAAAGAACCAACAATCGTTATCGGCAGAGACACACGCGAGTCTGGTGAATGGCTTGAACAGGCTCTCACCGAGGGCGCGATGCACGGAGGCGCGAAGTGTCTTTCGGCTGGTGTGATTACTACTCCCGGCGTCGCGTTTCTGACGCGTAAGTTGCAGGGGAATGCGGGCGTTGTCATTAGTGCCTCACACAATCCATATCAGGACAATGGCATCAAGATCTTTTCTCCCACTGGTGAGAAGATCGATGATGCTCTAGAGCGCCAAATTGAACGTGATATTGAGAAGGGATTTATGTTGGACCTCTCCCGTGAGAGTTTTCAATTAAATCCCTCCCTTAATGCCTCCGCCAGCTTACGCAACGACTACTTAAACTTTCTCACCAACGACATCGCCGACGGTTTGTCATTGCACGGTCTAACGATCGTCGTGGACTGCGCAAACGGCGCGAGCACCGAATTCGCTCCGATACTCTTCGAAAAGCTCGGCGCGCGAGTGATCCCGATCAACGCCGCTCCCGACGGAAAAAATATCAATCTCAACTCAGGTTCGCTGCACATCGAGTCGCTCATGCAAGCCGTCAGCAAAGAGAAAGCCGATCTCGGCGTAGCCTTTGACGGCGACGCCGACCGCTCGTTATTCGTCGACGAAAAGGGCGGCTTCGTAGACGGCGACGCAACGTTGTGCGTACTCGCAAATCATCTTCGCGCTCACGGCCGATTGAAAGACGACACTGTCGTAGCAACGGTGATGAGTAACGTCGGCCTCGAGGTCGCACTTCGCGCCGCAGGTATTCGCTTGGTTCGCACGGACGTTGGCGACAAGTATGTCCTCGACGAATTGTTACGTCTGGGCGCAAGTCTCGGCGGGGAGCAGTCGGGTCACATAATTCTGCCCGAGATGAGTCTCGCCGGAGACGGCATGATCACCGCTCTCTCGCTGCTTCGTGCATTACGTGAAGCAGACAAGACACTCACGGAAATGACTGCCGGGTTCCAGCGTTATCCGCAGGTTCTTTTGAATGTCAGAGTTCGCACCAAGGTCCCGTTCGATCAGTTTCCGGCGGTTGAATCCGTCGTTAAAGACGTCGAGGAACGACTCTCGCACAAAGGACGGCTGCTGCTTCGTTACTCGGGAACGGAGCCGCTGGCGAGAGTCATGATCGAGGGCGAGAAACAGTTTGAAATCGAGGATTACGCCCAACGAATTGCGGACGCGATCAAACGTGAGATCGGCGCTTAGGATGGGACCAGCCCTGAAATTTCTACACGGATCACCACGAAAAATCTACACAACTCAGGCCTGTTCAGGCCGTCGAAATCAACCGGACAAAGAGGTGGTTGTCGTGTTTCTGGTGGGAAATCGACTTTGTTCATGACTCACGAAAAAGACTGTTGCACGGCACAGCCGTTGCGATGTATATTGTGGGGCAAGAGAGACGGTTGGTGGATCCTCCGTCTCAAGTGGTTGCTGGGGTGAGGACAGTAACCACGAATATGGATGGGCGCGACGCACTCCCACGTATGTCGCGCCCATTCGCTTTTGTTGGTTCCTTTGGTTTCCCTTGGTATCAACGGCCCCATGCAGCGGCTTAAGATTTCGATAAACCAAAGCTCCAGAAAGAGCGAAATCACCATCGGCCGCGGTATCTGCCAGGATTTGGGTCCACTGCTTTTGCCCCTCTTGAAGAAGTCCTCCCGCCGCGTCGGGATCATCTCAAACAAGCGAGTTTTTGGACTTTACGGTCGCGCAGTTGTGCGTAGCCTTAAGGGCGCCGGTTTCAAAACTGCCGAGTGGCTGATGCCTGAAGGCGAGCGCTACAAGTCGTTTTCGATACTTGAAAAGGCCGTCAAATTCCTCAGCGAAAACAAGTTCGAAAGAGACGATCTCGTGTTGGCGCTGGGCGGCGGCGTAGTTGGCGATCTCGCGGGTTTCAGTGCCGCGATTTATCTGCGGGGCATTCCGGTCGTGCAGGTTCCCACCACATTGCTCGCTCAGATCGATTCGTCAGTCGGAGGAAAAACAGGCATCAATCTTCCGGCCGGCAAGAATCTCGTTGGGGCGTTTCATCAACCAGCCGCCGTTTTTATCGACACGCAGACACTCATGTCGTTGCCGAGGCGCGAGGTAGTTTCCGGGTTTTGTGAGATGGTCAAACAGTCGCTAGTTGCTGACAGGACTCTTTTTAATCAGACGGTGAGTTGTCTTCGGCAAGTGATGCTAAACGCAGAATTCATTTTGAGCGCGGATTTTGAAGAGCTGATTGCGGCAAACTGCTCTTTCAAAGCTTCCATTGTGGCTAACGACGAACGCGAATCGACGACGCGATCGGACGCAAAGTCGCGCCGGATTCTAAATTTTGGTCACACAACAGCACACGCGCTCGAAGCGATAACCAACTATCGCCGGTTTAGACACGGAGAAGCCGTAGGCTATGGAATGTTAGTTGCCGGAGAACTCTCGCGAGACCTGAGTCTGCTCGACTCCAGGGACTTCGATTCGTTGGGCGAAGCCGTCGATCTTTGTGGCCCGTTGCCACGCGCTGACAATCTCGATGTAAACGAAATCATCGGCGCGTTGCAGCACGACAAAAAGAGTGTTGACGGTCAGATCAATTGGGTGTTGCTGGAAGGAGTGGGCCGGCCGAAGATAGTTGAAGGCCGGCTCATCAGTGCCGGAGTATTGCGTCAGTCGTTGCGCGCCGGCTTACGACGCCGCACGAGACAAAAAGAAAGTGGTCATTGATGCAAAATGCAACGATCGAGTGAGCGAGGCAGTGCCAGCCTGAGATTTGTCATCGTCATGTTGATCATCGGCGCAAGCGCTTACGTCGGATATATCTACATTCCTATCGCCTATCGCGCCCACACCTTTAAAGATTTGATGCAGCACTACGTCGATGTTGCTTCGGCGGAAGGAAAACCACCGGCTTGGGCAGGTGAACAGTTGATGAAGAATTTTGCTGAGTATGAAGTGCCGCCGAATGCGTTCATCACGCCGTCGAAGCGCGACAATAGAATTGAAGTGCGAGTGCAGTTTGTGAAGCCTGTCGAGTTTCCCGGGTACACTTACAACTACGAGTTCGATCACACCGCGAGAAGTACCGCCTTCCTCGATTTTAGCAAGTAAGAGAACACAAGAGGCACAAAGGAAGTACTGAAGTGTTTGTGCTTTTTGTGCTTCTTTGTGGCCTGCCTTTTTGTGGCTTAGTGAGGAGCGCCGTCGAGAAACGCTTTAAGTTTTCGTGAGCGTGAGGGATGGCGGAGTTTCCGCAGGGCTTTCGCTTCGATCTGCCTGATTCTTTCGCGGGTAACGGCGAAGTGTTGGCCCACTTCTTCGAGCGTGTGTTCGGACCCGGTCGTGCCAAGTCCAAATCTCATCTTGATCACTTTTTCTTCGCGCGGCGTGAGCGTCGCCAGCACTTCGTCAGTGATCTCGCGCAGGTTTGAAGCAACCACGGCATCCGCCGGATTCAGGATCGACTTGTCTTCGATGAAATCGCCGAGATGTGAATCCTCTTCCTCGCCGATCGGAGTCTCCAGAGAGATTGGCTCCTGCGCGATCTTCAAAACCTTGCGCACCTTCGAAACGGGAATGTCCATTTTCCGCGCAATCTCTTCGCTCGTCGGCTCGCGTCCCAGTTCTTGAACGAGCGAACGCGAGGTCCGGATCAACTTATTGATCGTCTCGATCATGTGGACCGGAATGCGAATGGTGCGCGCCTGATCGGCGATTGCGCGCGTGATGGCCTGACGTATCCACCACGTCGCGTAAGTGGAAAACTTGTAACCACGCCGCCACTCAAACTTATCAACCGCCTTCATCAAACCGATGTTGCCTTCCTGAATCAGATCCAGAAACTGAAGGCCACGATTCGTGTATTTCTTGGCGATCGAAACGACCAAACGGAGGTTCGCTTCAACGAGCTCACGTTTGGCCTGGCCGGTCTTC
>DASZDV010000156.1:0-5505 GCA_035941575.1 Pyrinomonadaceae bacterium | reverse complement strand
CTTACACGCGAATCCGGATCGCTGTACTGGATCGTCAAATAGCGTACCTTAGTTTTGATGAATCGCGCCGGAAGTGAGTAGATTGTCGGAATGTTGCTGGCAACGGTTGCCGCCGCGGGTTGCCGCTTGTGCGTGACTGCGAAAGCCGAGGTAATCGACTCGTAGGGTATGGCGATCTCTTTCGGTGGCTTCTTGTCTTTGAAGAGCAGACGATTGTTGGTGTCGTCAAAGGTCAACGTGCCTTCCATCGTCTTCCTGTAGCCGAAAACACCGCCTTCATATTTTGCCTTCACAGTTGTGGGTGCAGTCGGAGGCGCGGGCGCGGGCGCTGGGGTCTTAGCCGGCTCTGGATCCATCGTGCGCGGACGCTGCGCTAACGCGCCGCCAAGCAACGCTCCAACGAGGAGTAGAGTAAAAACAATTCGCATGTCAGTCTCCTTTAGTAGCCGGTAATGTGTGTCTTACGACGCGAGCGCCCAAACAGGCACTTGATACAGAATCCACCAGAGCAACAACTGTGCGATCAGAACAACCATGCCAACGGCGGTGCTAATGTAACAGGTCGCACGCGCCGCTGCCGCTTGCGGCGAACTGTATGACCTGAAAACCCCAACTGTTCCCACCACCACCGCACCGGGGCAGAACAGAATTCCAAGATACGGCACCAGCGAGTAAGTTGCGAACGCACGAGCGGTGGCGGCTGTACCGTTCATTCGTTACTGGTTATTTCGCAAACGGTTTTACCCGTTCAATCGATTCTTTCAAATCCGGGTCGTTCGGGGCGAGCGCGGCGCCACGCTGATACGCAGCCAACGCTTTCGCATATTGTTTTGTCACTTCGTGCGCGTAGCCAAGTTCCCGATAAATGTTGACGTCGTCCGGAGACTTCTTCGCGGCCGTTTCGAGTGCGGCAATTGCTTTCGGGAAATTCGCTGCGCGTGAATGCGCTACGCCTAGCAAATAGAACGTGACGCCGGTTGCATCTTGCGCGACCGATGCTCGGTCGAGCGCCGCAGCGGCGCGGGCATATTGTTTCGAACCAATCAATGCCTGGCCAAAAAGTGTGATCGCCTCAGCGTCGGTGCGAAGTTTTATCAAAGCCTCGCCGGCGCGGACTGCGTTGATGTAATCGGCGTCTGCTTTGGCTGGATCTGAGCTAGTCGCGGCGCGCCGCAAGTAGGCGGAAGTCAATAAAGTCCACGCGCCGGTCAAGCGCGCGTCGTTGACAGTCGCGCGGTTCAACGACGCGATGGCGCCGTCGAGATCGTTCTTCGCGAGTGCGATTTGGGCCAGATAAAACAGCGAGAGCGAATCTTTGGGATTAAGTTTTACGACTGAATTGAAGCTCTTCTCTGCGTCAGCAGTTTTTCCTGTCTTGTACTCAGCGATGCCGCGGTAATAGATCATCAGCGCGTCGGGCTTGTTGGCGTCACGCGCCGTCACCGTGACGAGCAAAGGCAGCGCTTCCTGATAACGTTCGGAAAGTACATAGGCCTGTGCGAGCGCGCTCTCCGTATTTGGATCTTCCTGCTTCGACTGGCGCTGCAACTCGCGTGCTTTTTCGAGATCCTTCGCGGCCTCTGCGTACTGTTTCAAGTTCAACTCTGCAAACCCGGCGATCTTCCATGCTTCGGGATCGTTAGGATGTTGTCCCGCGAGATCCTTTGCTTCCTTCGCCGCGGCCGCAAACTGTTTCTGTTCGAGGAGAAGATATGCGTGCTTCGTATCGGCGGCGGCAACGGTATTAACGACCGGTTTGACCGGTTGCACGTCGAGTAATGAATCGCTCGAACTGGCCCGTCGCGCCGTAGGCGATGAACTGGGTTCCGGTCGAAGCAACGGCTCCGACGCGGACTTCTCGGCCGTGGTTGTGCTCTTTTGAGTTGGTCTCGAGACTCGTCTCGGCCTCGTCGATTGGGCTTCAGACGTCACTACTGACAGAAGGAGAATGGCGGAAATCAGCGTAAATCTACTCATAATCGAAACGATTGTATTCGGGAGAGGGTTGGTTTGAAAGCTCAAGAACCCAGCGTTGCTCGTTAAACAAACCTTCGGATGCCGCCGAACAACGCTGAGTTCGCTTTCGAGAGGAAAACCCTCAGGAAATTCTAGAAGTTAAGCTTCAATCCAAACTGAAACTGCCGCGGGTCGAACGCCGCGGTCGGGCGGCTGTAGTAGCGACCATTGCCGGCCCGTTGATTGAAAGCTCGCACATCATCGATGAATGGCGAAGCCGCGGCTTCATTGAATCTGTTGAACAGATTGAAGCCTTCCGCAATCAATTCGAGGCGCACACGCTCGCCAATCGGAACGAGCCTCGCCACCCGCAAATCGAGTGACATGTAGTTGTGTGTCAGACCGAAATTTCGACCCAAAGTGCCGCTCGTAAACTGTCCATTCGTAATGATTCCCACGCATCCCGCGGTGCCCGGAACGCAGAGCGTGCCGTCCGACAACACTGAGGGCCGGTCGGTCTGGTTTGACTGGTCGTTGTTTGTGTCCTGGTTGCTGAGGATATTGAACGGGCGACCGGACGACCATTCGAAGATCGGCGCGATCGTGAAGTTCGATAACGCCCGATGGAACCCACCCTCGGACGCCCAACGAGCCGGCGATGCAATTACGCCGCTAAACACGAAGCGGTGCCGTTGATCGAACAACGAGTCTGCTCGTTCTGCGCCGAAATTGCGATTGTCCTGCGGCAGCAACAACGTTTGCAGGTCGGATGAGTCGTCGATCGAGTGGGACCACGTGTACGACGCGAGAAACTGGAAGTGATGCGAGAAGCGCTTCTTCAGATCGACGTTCAGAGCGTTGTAGCTCGAATTGCCGTCGGAAGTTTGTGCGTTGATTGAGCCGAACGGGGAGATTGTTCCGGGAGTCCGTAATGAACCAGCCAGCACGCTGTTCAGCACTGCCGGCGTTACGAGACCACCTGACAATGCCTGGGCCAGGAAGTAGTTCGGGGCGCTAGGCCGGAAGAAATTCGCGACACCCGGATTGACGATTCGAGAGCCAAGGTTCGTCAAAGGCGCGGTGACCATGCCTGGAATGATAATCGCGAAGGTCGTGCCCTGCGTGGGATAAGTCGCAGCGCCGGTCGGCGTCACCATGTTGAAACACTGGAGCGGTACGCCGAAGGGACACGGGAAGACTGGTATCGCTGCTGTGTTGGAAGCTGGAATCGAAAGCGCAACGGCTTCCGTGGTGTTCACCGGATTTCGACCGGCGAACCGGAAGAAGTTTTGAATTTGGAGCTCAGTGCGTGGGGCGTTGATGTCGAGCGGGTGTGGCAGGTGTCGCGCGCCAACGTAAATGTAGCTGCCCGACAAAGTCATGTCTTTCGTCAGCTCACGCTCAACCGTGAAGTTGCCCTGGTTCGCATAGGCATACTCAAAGTTCTTCTGCACGTGCAGTGTGAACGGGAGCACTGGTCCAAAGCCCGGGAACGTTTGATCGTTGAAGCGTTGGCGACCGAATTGATATTGCGCTCCGGCGGCAACACCCGGCGTCACAACGCCTGGAGGACAGATCGGATTGCCGCCACCCGGCGGACACACGGTTCCCTGAAACACCTGCGCCGCATTCAATAACGAGGTCGGTGCTGGACTGCCGGGCGTCAGAATGCCTTGTTGCTGTTGGACTGCATCGGCGATGTCGGAGTTGAACGCGATCGCGAGAAGCGGGTGGTCGTAGAACATTCCGAACGCCGCGCGAATCACGGTCTTGCCGTCGTTCCGTGGATCCCACGCAAGAGCGAGACGTGGCGCCCAGTTGTTCTTGTCACGCGGAAATCCCTGCTGGACGCCCATCGCATCTTGCGCAGCGAGAATGTCCGCGGCCGAGAGGTTGATGCCCGAAAGTGGATCGCGGAACGGCAGCGTTGGGACTTGTTCGGTTATCTCGTAGTCGTAACGGAAGCCGTAGTTGAGCGTCAGGTTAGGTCGAACTTTCCACGAGTCCTGCGCAAAGAACGCCAACGGCTTGTTGCTGATGCTGCTGACCGGATTGCCGAAACCCTGAATGAAGTTGGACGGGAATCCAAGACCATATTGCTGAACCGCAGTGAAGCTCGGCGGTGGTTGCAAAGCCGCCGGCAGCGTACAAAGCTGCGGGATGAGAGTACATGCATCCAATCCACCGAAGTTGAAAAGACCTGCGAAGTTCAACTCGAAGATTGCTTCCGGAATCCGAACGAACGCGACGTCGCCGCCGAATTTGAAGTTGTGGTTTCCCGACACAACGTTGATATTGTCGGTGAACTCATAACGCGTCTCAGTGCGAACGACTGGCGAGAAGAGCTCACGTCCGATAAACGCGGTGCCTGAAATGTTGAAAGCCACGGCGTCGCCATTCTGTGATTTGAACGTGGCGCGGCGTTCACCAAAGTTGAAACGAGCTTCGTTGACGATGGTGTTCGACAGGGTTGATGTGAGCGTCGTGACGGCCGAAAAATCGCGCAGCGTCTGAATGCCGGTGCGCGAGAAGTCGTTCTGACCCAGCGACTGGTTCTGCGACTCGACTTGAATACCGGTAATCTCACTCGGGTTGTAACCAAAGCGAAAACTGAATTGATGTTTGGAAGTGATTAGGTGATCGAGCCGAAACGAGTTGAACGTTGTTCGGTCCGTGATCGGGAAGATTCGCTGAAGATTATTCAACGGCCGGAAAGCAATTGGTTGGCCCAGGCTGTTGGTTGTTGCTAACGGGATCGGCGCGCCGGTCAGAAAGAACCTGTTGCCGATAACTGTTCCCGGAGTGAATGGCGCCGCAGTCGCGAGTAGCGGATTGAAGCCAGTGAGCGCTGTGCTGGCGCCACCCGACGCCAGGTACGCGTAACCGACGCCCAGTTGTGCTATCAAACCGCCCTGAGCGAGAAGGTTGTTTATGTACGCTACCTGTTCCGGCCTTAGGTTTCTCAGAGTCTGCGCCGGAAAACCGGGCGCGAGAGGCGGCAACGTTACCGATCCCGTCAGGCCCTGGCCTACATCACTCGTAAAGAAGCCTGATTCGTTACGCCGGCGCTGTTCGAAAGCAAAGAAGAAGAACGTGCGATCGCGATCGAATGGACCACCGATTGTGAATCCGTACTGAGTACGCGTGAACGGCGGATCTTCGATGGGCGCAAAAGCGTTGCGCGCCTGAAAACTGCGATGTCGCAGGAACCCAAAAATATTTCCGTGCAGGTCGTTTGTGCCTGACTTCGTGACGACGTTAACGACGCCGCCGGCCGAACGGCCAAACTCTGGTGCGAACGAGTTGGTCACAACCTGAAACTCCTGCACCGCTTCCTGACTGACCGTCGAACGCGAAGCATTCACGGAGTTGTCGGTATTGTCAGCGCCGTCAACCTGCACGAGGTTGGAACGACCGCGCTGACCACCGAAGTTCAAACCAGTCGTGGGCGCTGGTCCAATCGGACGACCGTTGTCGCGGCTGACCGGCGATGCGAGGGTCGCGAAATTGATGTAGTTGCGTTCGTTGATCGGAAGACTGTTGATCTGT
>DASZDV010000155.1:0-1762 GCA_035941575.1 Pyrinomonadaceae bacterium | reverse complement strand
CGCCCGTTGCTGTGATGCTTCATCATTGCCACGATCGAGGACGAGTCGACGCCGCCGGAAAGGAACGAGCCCAGCGGCACGTCTGCAACCATCTCGAGTTTCACCACTCGATCAAGTGTTTCCAGTACACGCTCTTGCCACCAGGCATCGCTCTTCCCTTCCTCGATATCGTCGAAAGAAATGTCCCACCACTGCTGCACCTGGACCTCACCGTCACGGACCCGCACGAAATGACCGGGCGGGACGGTTTTGATTCCGCGAAACAAGGTGTTTGGATCCGGAGCCCAAAGAAAAGTCAGAAATTGATGCAGCGCTTCGTGATCGAGTTCGGGCGCGATTAATCCGCTGGCGAGAATTGATTTGACCTCGGAAGCGAACACAAATGACTTCGGTACGCGGGCGTCCCGCCCGCCGCTTGCGGACGAGGACGTTCGCGTACCCCCATCCGCGTAGTACAGCGGCTTGATCCCAACGCGATCGCGAACGAGGTACAGCGCGTGTTCTTTTTCGTCCCAGAGCGCGAAGGCAAACATGCCGTTCAAACGCGAGAGGCTGGCCTCGCCCCACTCGAGCCAGGCATTGAGCAAAGCTTCGGTATCGGTCTGGGTGCGAAACTGGTGACCTTTGCCTTGAAGTTCCTCGCGCAGCTCGCGATAGTTGTAGATCTCACCGTTGAGAATTACCGACAGGCGTCCATCGTGGGAAAGCATGGGCTGATGGCCGGCGCTGCTGGTATCGATTATCGAAAGTCGGCGGTGCCCGAGGCAAACACGCCGGCCATCGTTGTCGATTCGCTCCGAAGTCCACACACCTTCATCATCCCGGCCGCGATGCTCGATGGTTTTGAGCATCGCACCGATGTTCATCTCGGGATTTGAATCAATCAGGCCGGCGATTCCGCACATGGTCGTAACGCGAACTATCTTAACGGACGAATCGGAGTAAACGAATTGTCCGTGTCTTCTATCTCATTAACACCTTGCTTCAGCAAGGTGGGACTTGGTGATTCGAAAGCGGAAACCGTTTCAAGGGTTTACCTGATAAGCCGTTGAAACGGCTTTGCGAGTTGTTCGCTAATCTGGTACACCTCGCTGAAGCGAGGTGTTAATGAGAGTGAGTTCGAGTCACGCAAGCGAAGATGGTTTCTCTAAAAGGGCTTCGACGCGTCGCGTTCGGCTGGCTTGCTGCATCGTAATTTTTCTCATCGCCTTCGGCGTGCGCGTATTGACCTGGCATGATACACGTCTTGAAGTCGGAAAAGTACAGACCACGGTAACCGCCAATTATCAAAACTTCGCGCGCCTTCTACGTCAGGAAGGCATGTGGGGCTTCTTCTCCTCTTCCTCACCTTTGGCCGACACTAATCACCTCGGACATCCACCCGGATATTCAATTCTGATCGCTTTCGTCCGATCGGACGTCGCAACTCAGTTCGTTCAGATAACTTTTGACGCGTTGTCCGCGGTCCTGATTTTTCTGATAGTCGCCGAGATGTTTTCTTCCGGCGCGGGCGTCATCGCCGGACTGATGGCCGCGTTCTCGCCACAGCTTGCATGGAATTCCGTGCTGCTCCTGCCGGATTCGATCGCTGTGTTTCCGATCCTGCTTGCGGTTTACCTGGTCGCCATCTCGCGAAAGCATCCGCGGTTGCTTGTGTTTGTCGCCGTGGGCGTGCTGGTGGGGATTTCATGTTGGCTCAGAGCCAACGCGATGCTGATGACGATTTTCTTCGCAGCAGCTATGTTGGTATGTACGACAAACT
>DASZDV010000154.1:0-16108 GCA_035941575.1 Pyrinomonadaceae bacterium | reverse complement strand
CGCCGCAACGAACCCGCAAAGCTGATATCAACCAAACCACGGCTCGTTTTCATGTACTCGATAATTCGTTGAGCCGCACTCAACGCGTGATGCAAATGCAGTCGCTGCCGCGGCTTCTCTTTCGCCTTGCCGATCTGTTCGAGTAAACGTTCCTCAGTCTTGGCGCCGAAGCCTTTCAAGTTGCGAATCTGTCCGGCTTCCGCGGCGGCTTTGAGTTCTTCAACGGAGCTGATGCCGAGTTCGTCATGAAGCTGTTTGACCTTGGCGAGACTGAGTCCCGGAACCGCAGAGAGTTGAACGACGCCTCTGGGAAACTCCTTACGTAGATCGTTCAGAACCGAAGACTCACCTGTGAGGTAAAGCTGTTTGATTTGTGACGCGAGCGCACTACCGATACGCGGCACGGTCGTCAACTGATCTTCGCGTACTAATCGATCCAGATCACCGACGGCCTGGAGCGAGCGCGCGCCGGCGTTATATGCCTTCGCTTTGAAGCGATACTTGCCGCCGCGCAATTCCATCAACTGCGCGATCTCCTGCAACGCTGCTGCGATCGCAAACTTGTCGAGTTGTGGCTTCTGCTCGGGCATCGATCTACACTAACTTAATCATGGCAATCGCAACAATCAACCCTACTACAGGGGAAACTCTGAAAACATTCGAGGAACTGACCGCCGCTCAACTCGAGGCAAAACTTCAACTCGCAGCAACTACATTCGAAACCTTCCGTCGCACCTCATTCTCAGAGCGCGCACGGAAGATGTCACGCGCCGGTGAAATTATCGAAACCGAAAAAGACAAATTCGGAAGGTTGATGACGATCGAAATGGGCAAGCCGCTCAAGGCCGCGATCAGCGAAGCCGAGAAGTGTGCCTGGGTTTGCCGCTATTACGCAGAAACCGCCGAACATCATCTCGCCGACAGCCGGGTTCAAACGAATGCAAAGCAGAGTTATGTTCGGTTCCAACCGCTCGGTCCAGTTCTGGCCGTGATGCCGTGGAACTTCCCGTTTTGGCAGGTATTCCGCTTCGCCGCACCGGCATTGATGGCCGGAAACGTCGGTTTGTTAAAACATGCTTCAAACGTTCCGCAGTGCGCCCTGGCAATCGAGGATATCTTTCGACGTGCTGGATTTCCCGAAGGCGCGTTTCAGACTTTGTTAATCGGATCTGACAAAGTCGAAGCTGTTTTGCATGACTCGCGTGTGGTCGCGGCGACACTAACAGGAAGTGAACCGGCGGGCAGCAGTGTCGCGAGCATTGCCGGTAAAGAGATCAAGAAAACCGTGCTGGAACTCGGTGGCAGCGATCCATTTATCGTGATGCCGTCCGCGAATCTTAGTGAGGCAGTTAAGACAGCTGTGACGGCGCGAACAATTAATAACGGCCAGTCGTGTATCGCCGCGAAGCGCTTTATCGTGGCAGCCGCAATCTATGACCAGTTTGAGCGGGGATTTGTCGATGGGATGAAGGCATTGCGCGTTGGCGACCCGCTCGAATCAGACACGGATATTGGACCGCTCGCAACGCCGCAGATTGTTAACGACCTGGAGGAACAGGTGAAAAAAGCCGTCGCGTCCGGCGCGCGAATCCTGACCGGTGGGAAGCGGCTCGATGGTCCCGGCAATTTCTATGAACCAACCGCATTCGTCGACGTCGATCCGTCAGCGCCTGTTTCCTGCGAAGAGATCTTTGGACCAGTAGCGATGCTGTTTCGCGTGAACGACATTGACGAAGCGATCCGCCTCGCAAACGCGACGACATTCGGACTTGGCGCCGCTGCCTGGACTAACAAGGTTGACGAACAGCAGCTATTTATCAACGAACTCCAGGCCGGATCTGTCTTCATCAACGGCATGGTTGCTTCCGATCCGCGTTTGCCTTTCGGCGGGGTCAAGCATTCCGGCTATGGGCGCGAACTCGCCGAGTTTGGAATCCGTGAGTTCGTTAACGTCAAAACCGTGTGGATCGGCGAAAGTAAAGTGTCCACGGATGATACTGAGTAACACGAGTCAAGCTCGGCAGAGTTGCGGATCGCGCAGCTTGGGCGAATTCGGGCAAACGACCAACAGCCCTTCGGCCGTCTCCATAGAATGCAACTCACCGGCGATCGCCCAGCGAAAGATCGTGAGCGAGTTTACGTGAGCACAAAGGGCCGCATCATCGATACTCAGCATCTGAACCGGCTGCGAACAGGATGAACACCACTCCGCTTTGCGCGAACGGTTGACAACGATTAACCGGTCCATTTCAAACGTGATCTCAGTTCGTGTCTTCATGAAGTTTCCCTTCCATAACGGCGCTCAACGTCGTAGAGAGCTTGTCTTGGTCGTTTGGGCGCGACATCGCGCGCACCAGCAGGTCTAACTGCCTGGCCTACTACTCGGAATAGAACAGTCGTGCGAAACAACGCTGACGGCGGCAGCAGCAAATTGAACACTCGCAATAACACGCTGCGAACGGCTACCTCTTGCGTTGCGAGTCGCAGCACCTGGTCCATGTACCAGTGCATGAATCGCGTCATCACGCTGGGCGATCCGCCTTCTGCCTCGCGATACCGGTAGTCTTCACCCGTGGCCATGAGCCATGGCGCTTTATTCACCTGGCCCAAGCGACGTTGAAACCGTCGTGAGAGACCATGGAAACTGCCGTCGGGATGTAGTTTTTGTTGTTCGCGCAGACAGTTGTTAAGAGTTAATGCTCCGAGCGAAGCGATCGTCATGCCTTGTCCATAGACTGGATTGAACGCGCAAGCCGCATCGCCGAGCACGAGAAAGTTCTCCGGCAAGTTCTTTACACGATCAAAGTGGCGCAGCCGGTTCTCTGTTCCGCGGTGAGTGCGGATGGGCGCAACCGGTTCCGCACTCCGAATAGCGTCAGCGATGATCGAAACCGGTAAGCTGTCCGCAAATTCGAGAAAGCCCTGTTCGTCGCTGGGTGGATAATCACCACCGCCGCCAAGAAGCGTTACGAGCCAGCGATTGTCTTCGACTCTGAAAAGAATTCCGCCACGCTTCCGCTGCGGCGGCGCCGACTGCACGTAAGCGCACGTCCATTCATCGTTGAAATTTTCCGGAATGCGGTACAAGCGACTCGCATAGCCGATGTGCGCATTGATCACCGTCTCTCTCGGAACATCGTAACCAAGGTCTTTCAACCATCGCGGCGCGCGTGACGCGCGGCCGGTCGCGTCGATTACAAGATCGGCTCGCAACTGCCTTGCGACGCGTTTATCGACATCCGAAACACGCGGAATGACGAGCACGCCGGCTACACGGTTTCCCTCGGCATCATCAACGAGACTCAGGACCTCCATGTTGTCGCAGATCTCAATTCTCGAGTTTTGCGCGAGCCGGCGGCGAACATAAAGATCGAGCAACGGACGCGTGAACGCCAGCACTTTTAAGTCAGAAGGAAACCTGATTCCCCAACCGGCGCGCGTATACCACGGAATATCGTTCGCCATATCGACCAACGGTGCGCCGTCAGCGATCATTTCGTCCTGCATGCCGGGAAACAACTCCTCCAGCACTTGCCGGCCGCGCAGTAGAAGTCCGTGAACGTGATTCGCCTGAGGGATACCTTTACGTACTGCGGTGGTATCGATGTACGCGTCGCGCTCGATCAAAGTGACACGTTCAAAGTGATCCGCGAGAATTCGCGCCGCCAACAGTCCCGCCAGACTGCCGCCGAGCACCACGGCGTGTCGATCTCCCACGGTTTGCGCATCGCTCTGAACCGTTCGGTTCGCTCTTGTGTTCATTTGCATATCTCCTAAATAATCTGGACCGAATGAGTTTCGTGTCGGGTGCTGATTAATATGACCGAGAATACGTTTGAGGTCCGGGAGACGTAATTAGAAAACTCTGAAATGCTCGTGAGATTGTTCTTAAAAACTTCTGAAAGCCCCGGCAGAAGCCGATGCTGAGCCGCCCACCAAGTCGCGTCTATTCCTTCGGCGTATTTCGCGTCGACGCACTAGAGCGTCTGCTTTTCAAAGACAATCGCGAGATTCCACTCACGCCCAAAGCATTCGACACGCTGCTGGTGCTGATTGAAAACAGCAGCCACGTACTGACGAAACAAGAGTTGATGCAGAAGGTTTGGCCGGACAGCTACGTCGAAGAGAACAACCTCGCCCAGAACATTTCCACGCTACGCAAGGCGCTCGGCGAAAACTACATTCAAACCGTTCCAAAGCGTGGCTATCGGTTTGTCGCTGACGTGAGACTCGGCCAGGATGAGACGGTGATCGTTCACGAACGCACGCGAGCGCGCATCGTCGTCGAGCGCACTGACGACGAGGATGAAACACGCGAACTCAAGCCGATTCCAGCGCTCGCCGGCAACGTCATTGACGTGCCTGCTTTGCATACGCACAAGGCTCACGCAGACGTTCACGACTTGCTGGCCCATCCGCCGGAAACGAAGTACGCGCGCAGTGGCGATGTGAATATCGCTTACCAGGTGATTGGTGATGCGCCGTTGGATCTCGTGTTTGTCATGGGCTGGGTGTCTCACCTGGAATATTTCTGGCGCGAGCCCAGCTTTGCGCGGTTTCTGCTGCGACTGGCTTCGTTTTCGCGTTTGATACTGTTCGACAAACGCGGCACTGGACTGTCGGATCGAGTACCTATCAATCAACTACCAACACTCGAACAACGGATGGACGACGTGCGCGCGGTGATGAACGCAGTCGGCTCCGAACGCGCGGCGCTTTGTGGTGTTTCGGAAGGTGGTCCAATGTGCAGCCTCTTCGCGGCCACGTATCCGGAAAAGACTCTCGCCCTCGTGATGATCGGCACCTACGCCAAACGTATTCGCGATGCAGAGTATCCCTGGGGTCCGACCGCGGAAGAACGCGAACACTTCTTTGAACTCATGCGCCAACACTGGGGTGGACCAGTAGGAATCGAGGAACGCGCGCCAAGCCTCGCGAACGATCCTAAGTTTCGTGATTGGTACTCGACTTACCTGCGAATGGGTGCGAGTCCGGGTGCGGCTGTCGCATTAACGCAGATGAACGCCGAGATCGACGTGCGAAATGTGTTGCCGTCGATTCGTGTTCCCGCGCTGGTTATTCACCGCACCGATGATCAGTGTTTGAAAGTTGAAGAGGGCCGGTTCGTAGCGGAACGTATTCCCGGCGCCAAGTTTGTCGAGCTTTCGGGAAGCGACCATCTGCCTTTTGTCGGAGATCAGGACGCGATTCTCGACGAGATGGAAGAATTTTTGACCGGCGTACGGCACACGCTGGAACCGGACACGGTCCTGGCCACGGTCCTGTTCACAAGAATCGCCGGCGTTAACGAGCAACTCAGGCAAAGCAACTGGGAAGAGTTGTTGCGCCGCTTGCGGGCGCATATCGCAAAAGAGATCGAATGGTTTCGCGGCCGGGAGATCGACATGGTTGGCAACCGTCCGCTGGCGATTTTTGACGGCCCGGCACGCGCGATTCGCTGCGCTTTGGCGATTACCGAGTACGCATCGCGGTTGGGAGTTGAAACGCGTGCCGGACTACACACGGGCGAGTGTGAGATAGTCGACGGCAAAGTCGCGGGCGTCGCGGCGGAAGTTGGCGTATGTGTTGCCAACGAGGCGAATGCGGGTGAAGTACTGGTTTCGAGTACAGTGAAAGATCTGGTAGCTGGTTCAGGAATTAAATTCGAGGATCGAGGAATCCGTCTGATGTCAGATTGCGGTGAGTGGCGACTATTTTCCGTGCAGCGAGGCGTGAAGGGAGACTGATGAAATATCCGTTTGCAGACCTCGAACTGGCGCGGCGACTCGAACGAACAGAAGGACTGGCGAACGCAGAGTTTGTCGATGCTCGTAAGAAAGCGTTTCCTGACTGGAACGCGGAGTGGACGGAAGTCGCTGGAACGTACGCAATGTTTGATGGTCCATCCTCGCCGTGCACGCAGACGTTCGGACTCGGAATGTTCCAGGAGTTGACCGGCGAAGACATGGAGCGACTTGAACAGTTCTTCCAACAGCGTGGAGCCACTGTGCTTCACGAAGTTTGTCCAATGGCGGACCAATCTGCATTTGCACTGCTCAACGAACGCGGTTACAAACCGATCGAGTTTTCCAACGCGCTTTATCGCCCAATTAGCGCTGACCTGCGGCTCGATGCGCCGCGCAACGAACAGTTGCACGTGCGGCTGATCCGCGAGGATGAAGTGAATCTCTGGGCGGAGACGCAGGTTGAAGGCTGGAGCGAGTTCCCTGAAGCTGTAGACTTTCTTCGCGACGTCGGAAAAGTCAGAGCGGCGTCGAAGTCGCTCTCGTTTATAGCTGAATTGGATGGTAAACCGATCGCGACCGGTGCATTGTCTATTGGGGACGGGGTGGCTCTGCTCGCGGGCGCCAGTACGATTCCGAGCGCTCGCAAACAGGGAGCGCAGTTGGCGTTGTTGGAAAATCGGTTGCGTTACGCGGCGACAC
Source organism: Pyrinomonadaceae bacterium (assembly GCA_035941575.1). Classification (GTDB taxonomy): domain Bacteria; phylum Acidobacteriota; class Blastocatellia; order Pyrinomonadales; family Pyrinomonadaceae; genus PSRF01. The sequence goes on along the minus strand of DASZDV010000154.1, from coordinate 9,662 downwards.
AAGGCTGCACAATTGGAATGATGGTGACGCTGCCGGGAACCGGCTCGCAACGAAACGCCGAGCGCCACGGTTTTCGCGTGGCTTACACACGAACAAAATGGCAGTTGCAAGGGGGACCAGAACAAGATGCAGGACTTTGAGAAACTGGGCGCGTTCTATTTGGGACGTCCTTACGATCTCGAACATAAGCAACCAAAAGACGGTCTGCTGCTCTACGACTCGAAGGATCTCGTCACGCATGCGGTCTGCGTGGGCATGACGGGCAGCGGAAAGACGGGCTTATGTATCGCCCTGCTCGAAGAAGCCGCAATAGACGGCATACCGGCGATCATCATCGATCCCAAGGGTGACCTTGGTAATTTGCTATTGACGTTTCCGCGTCTTGCGGCTGAGGACTTCGCGCCGTGGGTGAACGAAAACCAGGACGCTGCGCAACAAGCGAGCCTTTGGAAAGAAGGACTCGGCAAGTGGGGCCAGGACGGCGAACGAATCAAACGTCTGCGCGACGCGGCCGAGTTTCGCATCTACACGCCCGGTAGCAACGCGGGAATTCCTGTTTCGATACTCAAGTCGTTTGACGCACCCAACGAAACAATTCGACAGGACAACGAACTACTCGGCGAAAGAATTAATACGACCGTCACGAGTCTCCTCGGTCTAATCGGTATAGACGCCGATCCGATCCGCAGCCGCGAACACATTCTGATTTCGAACATCCTCCATGAGGAGTGGTCCAACGGAAGAAATCTCGACATCGCCGCGCTCATTCAACAGATTCAGTCGCCGTCGATGACGAAGATCGGCGTGATGGATATCGACTCGTTCTTCCCCGCACAGGAACGTTTCGAGTTGGCGATGGCGTTGAATCATCTGGTGGCCTCTCCGACTTTCGCGAGTTGGATGGAAGGCGAGCCGCTCGATATTCAACAGCTACTTCACACGCCGTCGGGCAAACCGCGACAAGCGATCTTCTCGATCGCTCATCTAGGTGACGCCGAACGAATGTTCTTCGTGTCGCTCTTGCTGAACCAGGTTTTGGGTTGGATGCGGGCGCAATCAGGCACCACGAGCCTCCGCGCGATTCTCTACATGGATGAGATCTTTGGTTACTTTCCGCCCGTCGCTAATCCGCCGTCGAAGTTGCCGTTGTTGACCTTGCTGAAACAGGCTCGCGCGTTTGGCCTCGGTGTGGTTCTGGCGACGCAGAATCCGGTCGATTTGGATTACAAGGGCCTCGCGAACACGGGCACGTGGTTCATCGGACGGTTGCAAACGGAGCGTGACAAAGCCCGAGTGCTCGAAGGCTTGGAAGGAATTGCCGCGGGCACCGGTCAGAAGTTCGACAAACAGGAGATGGAACAGATACTCGCAGGGCTGAATAATCGCATCTTTTTACTGAACAATGTCCACGACGACGCGCCTGAAATATTCGAAACACGTTGGGCCATGTCGTACTTGCGTGGGCCACTCACCCGCACGCAGATCAAATCCCTCATGGAGCCTTTAAAAACCGAACCGCGATCCATGCAAACACCCGCTCCGGCCGCAACACCCGTTCCGACGGCAGCGCGCTCGCACACAGCTACACCTGCTCCGGCAACCAATCAGCAAAGGCCGATCTTGCCTGCGGAGATCACGCAATACTTCATTCCCGTTCGTTCAGCGGGCGACGGGCTCTCGTATCAGCCCATGCTCCTGGGGTTCGCCGAGATTCATTACAGCAAGTCCAAAACGATCGATCTCACCGAACAAGTAACACTGCTCGCTCCGTTTGGTGATGGACCAATCGATGTCGACTGGAGCGACGCAAAGCCACTGGACATGCCGGTTGAGGATCTCGAATCGGAACCACAGGCCGCCGCTCAATTCGGCGAAGTCCCGCCGAAGGCTGCGAAAGCAAAGAGCTACATAACATGGCGCAAGGATTTCGCGAGCTGGATCTACCAAAACGCGCGGCTCGAGTTGATGGAGAGTCCGAGACTCGACATCGCGTCCAATCCGGGTGAGTCGGAACGCGATTTCCGTGTTCGCTTACAGCAGATCGCGCGTGAGCAACGCGATCAGGCAGTAGAAAAACTACGCCAGAAATACGCGCCGAAATTTGCGCAACTTGAAGACAAAAAACGTCGCACTGAACAAGCAGTAGCACGCGAAGCAGAACAGGCCAAAGGACAGAAGTTGCAAACGGCAATCTCGTTTGGCGCGACTTTGCTCTCGTCGTTCATGGGCCGGAAACGCGTGAGCATGTCAACGCTTGGCCGTGCGACTACGGCTGTGCGCGGAGTCGGACGATCGATGAAAGAAGCCGACGATGTCGGGCGCGCCGAAGACAATGTCGCTGCCGTGACGCAAAAGGTCGCCGACCTGGAAGCGGAATTCAAAGCAGAAACTGACACTCTGGAGCGTTCCTACGATCCGCTGACGGAACAGCTCGACACGGTCAGTTTGAAACCGACCAAAGCCAACATCAACGTCAAATTACTGACGCTCGTTTGGGCGCCCTACCGGCACGACGCACCGGGCGAGGCCAAACCGGCGTGGGAGTAAACATGCGAATCCCGATCAAGTACGGATTGTTAATAGCACTGGGATTGATCATCTGGGTCGTGTTGGCCCACCAGCTAGTCGCCAATCCGCAGTCACCAGTGCACACACTTATCGGCCCGGTGTTTTTCAACATCCTCCACTTCGTGATGATCTTCCTCGGGATCAAGGAGCTGGAACGCGTCAAGGGCGACAGGCTGCGTTTCAAAGAGGCGCTGAAGACGGGTATTTCGATAGCATTTGTCTACGCGCTGGCAGCGTCGTTGTTCTTCGTCGGAGTAGTTCTTGTTGTGGGCACACGTTGGCTGGCCATTGAACCGGGCGCAGCTACGACGCCGACCCGTTTGCTCTTAGTCCAGGCATTTGCTGCGTTGTTTTTGGGATCGATATTCCTTGGTTTGATTTACTCGACCGTGATCTCGTTCTTTGTGGCCAAGCGGCGCTCGGAGAGTTAATAAGGTCCATACGACCGATAAGACTTATAGGACCTATCAGGGAACTAGCACAACTTTCCCGATGTTCTTGCGTGCTTCGAGATATTGGTGTGCCTTGCCGACGTCGTCGAACGAAAATGTCTGATCGACGTAAGGTCTGACCCATCCATCTTCGACGCCACCCAGAATGTCTCGCATCCACACGGCGACCTTCTCGGGTTCGTGCCACATGTGGCCGAGGTTCAGGCCAAACACACCGCGGTTCCGGTTCAGCAAAGGAAGAGCGTGGAACCATGGCGTTTGCAGCACGGCTTTGAGCATTTTCAGTTTGCCGCTGAGGCCATTCGCAGACGCCGTTGACACGCCGAACATCCCGAGTCTCCCGGTATGTCTTAGTGCGGCGAAGCTCTTCTTCCAGTGTGAGCCACCGATCGGGTCGATGATCAAGTCGACGCCGCGCCCATTCGTGAGTTGTTGCAACACCGGAGACCAGTCCTGGCTGCGATAGTCGATCGGGTGGTCCAACCCGCGCTCAGTTAGAAATTTGTGTTTCGATGGGCTCGCGGTGCCATACGTCACAGCGCCGATCTTTTTTGCGATATCCAATGCGGCAAGTCCGACGCCGCCACCGGCGTTGTGAATCAATACTGATTCGCCCGCGTGAAGTGAACCCATGACCACGAGCAGCGCATACGCGGTCAAATAGTTCACCGGAATTGCCGCCGCCTGCTCAAACGTGAGCTTCGCGGGCTTTTCAAAAATCTGCGTACCTTTAACGATGACGAGGTCCGACTGTCCGCCGAAGCGCGTGAGGGCTGCGACTGATTTGCCGACAAACGAACTGTTGACTCCGTCGCCAACCGCCTCGATTACGCCACTCACTTCGTAACCCATTACGCACGGCTTCGGCGGCGAATCCGGATAGAGTCCCTGACGCGAGAGGATGTCGGCAAAATTCAGTCCCGCAGCTCTGACTCGGACCAACACTTCGCCGGCGCGTGGTTGCGGATCGGGCTTCTCCTGAACCTTCAACACGTCAATGCCGCCGGTCCCAGTCGTTACAATTTGTCGCACACTGCCATGTTATCAGTGTTAATCTGTGGCTCAAATATGCGCCTGACAATATTGCTGTTTTTAATTTTTCTGACTCTCGCTTGCGGGAACTCCTCAACAAAACAACAACTGACGCTTGCGGTCATCTCCGGCGTTGAGGGCGAGGCGCTCAAACAAGCCGCACGCGATTACGAAGCCCAAACAGGCGTTCACATCAACATCGCCGAGTTTCCTTATGCAAATCTTTTTGAGAAAGAATTGATAGATCTCAATGCCCGCACCGGCGCTTACGACCTGATTATGCTCGACGATCCGTGGTTTCCGCGTTTTACGGACGGTCAGCATCTCACTGACCTTACGCCGTTGCTGCAAAAACGCGGACATGCTGGACCAGACTCGGATTTCGTAGAGACTTCAGTTGCGCTCTGCCGCCATCCGTATCAAACGGGCGCGCTGTATGCGCTGCCCTACGTCGGCAACTCGCAGTTGTTTTTCTATCGCAAAGATCTGTTTGCAAAGCACGGTTTGAAAGAGCCTGCGACGTGGGACGACGTGCTTGCGGCCGCGAAAACAATCCAGGAAAAGGAGGCTGGGCCGAACGGCCGAAAGTTGTACGGCTACGTGATGCGGGCGGCGCAAGGCAATGCTGCGGTCGCCGATTTCATGCCAATCTTCTGGGCTTTTGGCGCAGAGATGTTCGACGCGAGCGGCAAGCCGTCGGTAAACAGTCCCGAAGGCATTGCGGCGCTTCAGTTCATGTTGGAGTTGGGCAAGTATTCGCCGCCCGGATATGCAAACTTCAACGCCGATGAAGTCAGTGCGCACCTGTTGCAAGGAACGGCAGCGATGTCGATCAACTGGCCCGCGTGGATCGGTTCATTCAGCGACCCCTCGAAATCCAAAGTGCTCGGCAAGATCGAATTCACAACATTGCCTGGCGTACGCAAATCCGGTCAGGCAGAGATTGGCAACTGGTTGATCGCGATTCCCCGATACTCGCAAAACGCTGAAAGTGCAGTGGACTTTCTGCTGTGGGCCACGACCGCCGATCAAATGAAGCGCTCGGCCGAACGTGGCAATCCACCGACACGCCGTTCCCTTTTTACCAATGCGGAACTCGTTTCAAAGTTCCCCGCATACCCGGTGCAGTTGCGTTCACTTGAGACTTCGCGCCCGAGACCTCGCACGCCACAGTGGAACGAGATCGAAAATGCTTTCGGCATCTTTCTCTCAAAGGCCAACAGCGGCGAGTTGTCACCCGCCGAAGCAATGAACCAGGCGAATGCCGAGATCGAGAAGATTCTTAAGCGCGCCCAATAGTCGCGAACTGCTGCTGCCCTACCTCCTGGTTGCCCCGGCCGTGGCGGTGCTTCTCGCACTCTCAATCTACCCGCTCATCTATTCCGTCACCATCAGTCTTCAACAGGAAACGGCGTCCGGAATTGTCTGGAGTCTTGGTAATTTCAAACGGCTTTTGTCGGACGGTTTCTTCCGGACGGCAATGGTCCATACCTTCGTTTACGCCATCGTGGCTTTGGCGTGCGAGTTTGTGCTTGGCCTTGGTTTGGCGTTGCTGTTGAACCAGCAGATTCGCGGACGTGGATTCTTTCGCGCGAGTCTGCTTGTGCCAATGATGCTGCCGACAGTGGTCGTCGGCGTTGTGTGGCGTTTGATGTTGAATCCAAACTTTGGCGCGATCAACGGCACGCTTAAACAACTCGGCGTTAACACCGAAAGTTTGACGTGGACTGCGTCGCCGCGTCTGGCGCTCCTCGCCGTGATCGCGGTCGATGTTTGGCAATGGACACCATTTGTGTTTCTCGTTCTGCTGGCAGGATTGCAAGCGATTCCACAGGAACCATACGAGGCCGCGCTAATCGATGGCTCGAGTCGGTGGCAAACGTTTCGACACGTCACATTGCCGTTGCTCAAACCCGCGATTCTCATCGTGCTGCTTCTGCGCACGATGGACCTGCTTCGTGTGTTCGATCAGATATTTATCCTGACGGAAGGTGGACCGGGATTCGCGACTGAAACTATCAGTCTCTACATCTATCGCACGGCGTTTCGGTTTTCCGATTTTGGGTATGCGGCAGCGATGTCGTTTGTGCTGTTGGCGCTGACGAATGTGGTGAGTGTTGTTTATCTCAGGTTGTTACAAGATGAGAGATAGAAGGGGAGGGATTCTTCAAACGGGATTGGTCGTTCTGGCGCTGGTTTTGGCGCTTGCGCCGGTTTACTGGATGATCACGATCTCGTTGAAGACGGAGGTGGACCAGTTTGCCAGTCCGCCCAAATGGTTCACGTTCACGCCGACGTTGCAGCATTACTACGACGCGTTTGTTACTCGCTCGTTTGGACAATACTTACTCACTAGCGCGATTGTGGCTGTCGTTTCGACCGCCTGCGCACTAACAATCGGCACACTGGCGGCTTACGCGTTGACGCGTTTTCGCTTGCCGTACGGTCTCGACCGGCGCCTTTCTTTGTGGATTCTCTCAACGCGGATGTTTCCCGCGATTGTCACGGCGGTCCCGCTGTTTCTGATGATGCGCGACTTGCGGCTGCTGAACACGAAGGCGTCGCTGATCATTGTCTACACGGCGTTCAATTTGCCGTTCGTCGTGTGGATGATGCGCGGGTTCTTCGCTGAAGTGCCGCGAGACATCGAGGAGGCAGCGCTGGTCGATGGCGACTCACGTTTGGGTGCTTTGGTTCGCGTGATCTTGCCGCTCGTGAGTCCTGGCTTGGCTGCGACGGCAGTGTTCTGTTTGATCGTTTCGTGGAACGAGTTTTTGTTTGCGTTGGTGTTGACGCAGACGGATGCTGCGATGACTTTGCCCGTCGGAATTGCGGGCCGCGTCACCCAATACGAGATCAAGTGGGGCGTGATGAGTGCCGCGGGCGTGGTTGCAATGATCCCTATTTTGGTGTTTGCACTCGCAATGCAAAGGTATCTTGTCAGAGGACTGTCACTGGGAGCCGTCAAAGGCTGATGTCAATCACGTTTCAAAACGTAACGAAGAGGTTCGGGGATGTCCTCGTGGTGGACGATCTTTCGCTGGAGATAGCCGATGGCGAATTCGTCGTGTTGCTTGGTCCATCGGGTTGCGGAAAGACTACGACGTTGCGAATGCTGGCGGGCCTCGAAAGTGTTACGAGTGGCGACATCTACGTACGCGGCGAGCGCGTGAACGACGTGCCGACACAACAACGCGATCTCGCGATGGTGTTTCAGAGTTACGCGCTCTATCCGCACATGAATATCGCGGAAAACATCGGGTATCCGTTGCGTGTGAGAAAGTTGGGGAGGGATGAACGCGAGAATCGCATTGCGAGAGTCGCGAAATTGTTGGAGATTGAGTCCCTTTTGCACCGAAGGCCGCGGGAACTGTCGGGCGGTGAGCGGCAGCGAGTCGCGTTGGCGCGTGCGATCGTGCGCGAGCCGCGTGCTTATTTAATGGATGAGCCACTTTCGAATCTTGACGCCCGGTTGCGCGTACAGATGCGGGGTGAACTCAAACGACTCCAGCATGAACTCCGAACCACAACGATCTACGTCACACACGACCAGGCTGAAGCGATGACGCTGGCATCCCGCGTGGCCGTCATGAACAAAGGACGTCTACAGCAGCTTGATACTCCGCTCAATATTTACAATCAGCCGGCGAATCGATTCGTTGCCGAGTTTGTCGGCAGCCCCAGCATGAACTTCATCGACGGCAAGATCGAACGCGGAATGTTTGTGAGCGACGCGATGAAAATTCCGGTGGCGAAGCCTGACTCAACAGTCTCAATGGGCCTCCGTCCAGAGCACGTTCACGTCCTGACACAGCCGCAGGACGGCGCGATTCCAGCCAGTGTTTATGTGACTGAATTGATGGGAAACGAAACCTTCGTATTTCTCTTGGTCGGCAAACACAAACTGATCGCGCGTGCTCCAGCGGATTTTCGAGCAGAAGTGGAAAGCAAGGTGTGGCTGCGGCTTGAAACGGACAAGGCGCATTTCTTCGAGAAAACAAAATCCACAGATTACACAGAGTAAGAGCAATCCGTGTAATCTGTGGCAGGACTTCCGAACGAAGATCTACGAGGCGCTTTTTGCGGCTGTGTCTGTGGAAGAAGTTTGCTTGTTCGGCTGCGGCGTGATGCGCAAGTACGGCTTCGGCGCTCTCCATCCGCCAGGGAATTTCTCCTTCGCAGCTTCATCAGACAGCGACGGAACGATGATCACATCGTCGCCGTCCTTCCAATTCACCGGTGTCGCCACGCTGTACTTCGCGGTCAACTGAAGTGAATCGATCACGCGCATGATCTCGTCGAAATTGCGGCCGGTGCTGGCCGGATACGTGATCATCAGTTTGACCTTCTTGTCCGGTCCAATAACGAAAACTGATCGCACCGTGAACACGTCACTGATTTCCGGATGGATCATGTCGTAGAGTTCAGCAATCTTGTGATCGGGGTCCGCGATCACGGGGAAGTTAAGCTCGGATCCCTGCGTTTCCTTGATGTCTTCGGCCCATTTTTTGTGCGAATCGGTCGGGTCCACGCTCAGACCAATCACTTTGACGCCGCGTTTTTCAAAGTCGGGCTTGCAGCGGGCTACGTAGCCCAGTTCGGTGGTGCAGACTGGAGTGAAGTCTTTGGGGTGGGAAAACAGGACTGCCCAACTGTCGCCGATCCACTCGTGAAAACGAATCGGACCTTCCGTCGTATCTGCTGTGAAATCGGGTGCTATATCGCCAAGTCGTAAAGCCATTTTCTCTCTCCTTTTCTGTTGGAAACACCACGCTTTTACAACTAATGTTCGGGCAAGTCAAACCGGTGCGCGCCAACTATCCATGCTATTCTTCGGCGATGAAAATCGCACTTAACGGGGCGACGACGATGCGCGCGGACCTCGCGACTGACTTCCAAGTCGCACAAGCAGCGGGCTTCGATTACCTTGAAATCTGGGCTGCGAAACTCAGAACGTTTCTGCACCATCGGACCACACGCGAACTCAACGACTTAATCGCCAAAACCGGCGTGCCTCCGTTGAGTATCAACTCAATCGAGCACGTCACGTTTCGTGATTCACACGCGTTCGACGTGATCAAGACTGAATGCGCAGAGCTGAGCCACGTTGCGGCTGCCATCAAATGTCCATTTATCGTCGTAGTTCCTGGTCGACTGCCAGAGTCTAACGTCACGCGCGACCAAGTGGTCACAGAATCCGTTCGCGTGCTGCATGAACTCTGCGATATCGCAGCACGTCACGATGTGTCGCTGGCGTTCGAGTTTCTGGGCCAACCGGATTGCAGTGTGCCGACACTCGATCTGGCACACGAAATCGTACGCGCTACAGATCGCCCGAACCTCGGACTAGTGATCGATAGTTTTCACTTCTACGCCGGCCGCTCGACTATCGAAATGCTCGAAGCAGTCGATCCAAAACTGATCTACGTCTTTCATATCAACGATGCGGAAAATTTGCCGCGGGACGAGTTGGAAGATCGGCACCGTCTGTTGCCGGGTCTTGGCATTTTGCCTCTGCGCGAGATGATCAAGGCCTTTCACAAGATTGGTTATGACAAAGTTGCCAGTGTTGAGATCTTCCGGCCGGAGTACTGGGAGAAGGATCCCTTT
>DASZDV010000153.1:0-5316 GCA_035941575.1 Pyrinomonadaceae bacterium | reverse complement strand
GATTCTCCGCAAGGACGCAGGCGAACCATCGTTTCGAAACCTGACTCAGTCTATTTCTATGGAGTCGATGCAGGCCCACGACCTTCCCGACCCGTTTGAGATCAAACTCAAAAACGGTGCGAATTTCGACGTGATTGCGATCCAGTACAACACGTTCGCCGGTGATCGATTTGTGGGGTTGAAATGGACGGGTGGAAACGGCCCGCTCGGTCCGCTAATTAAGGTCGGTCAGAGTTTCACGCTGAAAGCAGCCAGCGAAGACAAAAGTTGCGGCAATGAAGAAGGCTATTCTCCAAACCAGTTAAATCGAATTGAGTTAGTTAGTGCAGTATTCGCCGATGGATCATATGAAGGTCAAACAGGCCTTCCCGTGATGATCAAAGGCACAGCGCTCGGGAACTACAACAATCTCCAGCACGTCATTGATGCGATTCGTCCTGTTACAGACGCGGCTGAACTCTCTCAGCTATTGAAAAACCTTAGCGAGCGCATGGACGAGGAAACCCAGCCATACATGGTTGACCTTCTTCGCAGCATGTTCCCAGTTACGATCAACGATACTGACGCACTAAACGGCTTCATTCGATTTGGCATGCACTCGGTGAAGACGAGCCTCGCGGCGGACGCGCAATACCTGCAATGGCTAAGCGAAAAAGGTAGTCCTCACGTCATTAAGGCGATGGTCGAAAGAACCAAAACTAAATATGAGAACTGGTTCATTGCCGCGAGAAATATAACCTCGCGCTAAGACGCTGCGCCGCATCAATAAACACTTCACTTCTTAAACAGATTCGCAAACGCCTGACGAGCGTCTGTCGGAGCGCCTGACGAAGTTTCGCGTTCGACGACCGTTCGCGCCGCGAACAGTTCGCAAGTGTTGCGCGCATTTTTGTTCACGATGCGTTTCGGGATCGTCTTGCTGCATTCGAAGCGCGCGCTCGGATCGAAGTAGGTGCACTGCCGGCAGGTGTGAAGATCGGCCTTGCAGTTCGGACAGGAAGTCTCGAGCAGGATGTTTGCGGGCGCCTTTGCGCCGCATGACGAACATTTCACCTTCTCACCGAAAGCCATCATTCGCGGCGAACGCGGTCCCTCGCGGTCGCGTGGCGCCGACTTTGGTTGTTCTGGTTTTGGTCCCTGTGGCGTGCGGCGTTGAGGCTCGCGATCATTATCCATGTAGCCGCGCTGTCGATATTTGCGGTCACTCATATGTTCCGCTCCTCTGTTCAGAGAACTATCCCATAATCCTCGCGTAACCTCAATAACTACCTGACAAAGCAGTCCAACCCTCTTCAAAAAGGACCGCGAAAAAAATCCGCCTCTCGTGGTATCATTTGCCTACTCCACCGTTCGCCAACGTTAGTCCGGGTTTCGAAACCGTCGGTTCAAATAACCCCAATGAACTACGAACTTCGACCGCTGAGCGACTTTTCCCCTTTTGACGTTGATTCACAACAGGCGTTGAAAGAGGATTCGGACCGGTCGCGGTTGTTGCTCGAATTCAACAACGCGCTCGTTTCACAACTCGATCTCGAAGAGCTACTCAGAACAATTTTCGAATGCGTCAAGCAGGTTTTCCGGCAAACAACCGCGGCCTCACTCGCGATTCACGACCCTGAGACCGACGAATTAAGGATCCACCTTCTACACTCAGACGATCCCGATCTGTTCAGCCATGGAATGCCGATCGCACTCGAAGGCACGGTGAGTGGACTGGCTTTCACTTCGCGCCAAACCGTACTCATTCGAAAACTCGTTTACGAAGACTTCCCCACCCCGCTGATCGAGCGTGCTCTTGCGGATGGGCTCAAGTCGGCTTGCAGCGTGCCGCTCGTTTCACAAAAGCACGTGGTCGGCACTCTCACGCTGGGCGCCACCGACGAAGGAGCATATTCGGATGCTGATGCTGCCTTACTGACACTCGTCGGACAACAGATCGCGATGCCGATCGAAAACGCGCGCAACTTCCGCATGGCCAAACGTGAGGGCGATCGCAATCAACTGTTACACGAAGTCAGCCAGGCCATCGTTTCGACTCTCGACCTAAGGGATCTCTTCTCAAAAGTCTCGCAGTGTCTACAACGTTTCATCAATCACGACACCGCGAGTGTGGTCCTGCTCGATCAGGACACGGGCCAACTGCGCGTGCATATGCTCGACCGCGCACCAGGCGGCATTCTCGGCGAAGGAACAGTGATTCCAATGGAAGGAACGCCCGCCGGCCTATGCATCACAACTCGGCAAACGATCCGGCGCGACAGGATCGACTTCGAAGAGTTTCACGTACCCCAGATGAAGATGGCTTACGCGCTTGGTTTGCGTTGCGGCTGTTCGGTGCCGCTGATCTCACATGATCTGGTATTGGGCTCTATCAACGTCGGCGCGTTTCGCGAATGCGCATTCACGGCGGAAGACGCAGAACTACTCGAACAGATCGCGCGACCTGTTGCGATTGCCGTTGAAAACGCGCTCAATTTTCAGCGCGCACAGCGCGAACGCGATCGGTTTCAACTAATGCTCAAGATCAACAACGCGGTCGTCTCGCATCTTGATCTGCAACAGTTAGTCAGCAGCATCTCTGCGAGCCTGCGCGACACCATCCCTCACGATTTAGCGGGTATCGCGTTGTACGAACCGGAGTTCAACCAACTGCGCGAATACAGCAACGTGTCCTACCGGGACGTCAATGCTTTTCGGATCGGCGACACGATACCGATCGAAGGCACACCCGCCGGACAAGTCTTTCTCACAGGCAAGCCGCTACTGATCAAACGGCCGAATGTTGAGCAGTACCCCGCCGATCGCTATTCGCAACAACCCGTCGAAGGCAGTCTGAAATCCGCGTGTTTGGCATTGCTGAGTTCACACGGACGAAAGCTCGGCATCGCCGGCGTGAGCAGCACGCAGCCCGAAAGTTTTACCGAGCAGGATCTCGAACTGTTTGTGCACGTATCGGACCAGATCGCGATCGCTGTTCAGAACAGTGTGAATTACGAGCAAGCAAACCGTGAACGAATACGTGCCCAAACGCTTCTGGAAATCAACAACGCCATTACTACGACCCTCGACCTGCACGAGCTCATTCAGGCGACCTCCACCTGTTTGCGCAACTACTTCCAACAGGACTTTGCCGGCATAGCGTTGTACGACGACGAAACGGAACAGTTAATGGTCCACTCTCTGGATCTGAAGCAACCGGACAAGTACCTCATTGCGGGCGAGTTTTTCCCAATCGAGGGTACGATGACCGGACTGGCGTTTTCATCACGCCAACCAATCGTTCGCAATCGATTCGACCCGCAGGAGTCGACCTGGTCTCTAGCGAAGAAGTTCTTTGACGAGCACGGACTGAGGTCAATGTGCTTCATTCCCATGATCTGGGGTGAACGCGCAGTCGGCGTGCTGAATCTTGGTTGCCGGCGTGAAGATGCCTTCAGCGAAGCGGACGTCGAACTACTTACGCACATCGCCGGCCAGATTGCGATCGCGTTCCAGAACAGTCTGAACTTTCGACGAGCGACTAAAGCGACGGAACGCACACAAACTCTGTTGGAGGCGAGTAATGCGATCGCCACGAGTCTCGACTTGCGCGAATTGCTTCTCACGACGTCTTCGTGCCTGCGCAAGTACTTCAATCACGACGTAACCGGCCTGGCGCTCTATGACGAAACCACAAACAAACTGATGGTCCATGCCATCGATCGCAACGATGAGAGCCGTTTCGCAGAGGAAGGGACGGCGTTTCCAGCCGATAAAGGAAGTCCGCTCGGTGAAGCGTTCGTTACGGGGCAACCTATCATCGAGTGGCGAATAGATCCGAACCGTTATCCCGGCGAGGAAATGAAAGCCGCTCGCGAAGCGGGTTGGCGATCGGGGGCGTGCATACCGTTGATCGCGCACGATCGAAAGCTCGGAGTTCTGGGTCTTGCGAGTACACGCGAAGATGCATTCAGCGACATCGATGGAGATCTGTTGGTGAACATCGCGGGCCAGGTAGCGATGGCGGTCGAGAATGTTTTGCAGTATCGACAGATCGAATCACTGAAGAACAAGCTCGCGAGTGAAAAGGGCTACCTCGAAGAAGAGATCAAGACGCAGTACAACTTCGCCGAAATTGTTGGTCAGAGCCGCGCGTTAAGAGAAGTGCTCAAACAGGTCGAAACGGTTGCTCCGACCGATTCGACAGTGTTGCTGTGCGGTGAAACCGGCACCGGTAAAGAACTAATCGCACGCGCGATTCACAATCTCAGTTCACGAAACGAGCGCACTTTAGTAAAACTGAATTGTGCAGCGATTCCGACTGGACTACTGGAAAGCGAGTTGTTCGGGCATGAAAAGGGCGCGTTCACGGGAGCGGTAACATCTCGCATAGGACGTTTCGAACTGGCGCATCAGGGAACTCTACTGCTCGACGAGATCGGCGAGATTCCACTCGACTTGCAACCGAAACTCCTGCGTGTGTTGCAGGAACACGAATTTGAACGCCTTGGCAGTTCGCGCACGGTTAAGACAGACGCGCGACTCATTGCGGCCACGAATTGCGATCTCGCACAGATGGTTGCCGAGAAAAGATTTCGTAGTGACTTGTTCTACCGTCTCAACGTCTTCCCGATAACGATTCCGCCGCTCAGAGAACGAGGCGGCGACATTCCACTCCTCGTCGGTTACTTCGCTCAGAAGCACGCAGCGCGAATGAACAAACACATTCAGACGGTTCCTGCTTCGACGATGGAAGCTCTGTGCAACTATCACTGGCCCGGTAACGTGCGCGAGCTGGAAAACTTCATTGAGCGCTCCGTCATTCTCTCGCGCGGCGCAGAGCTGGAATCACCGCTCGCCGAACTGCAACCGGCAGCGGGCGCCGGTGGCAATGGTCCAACTGCGCGCGCCGCAGGTGCTGCCGGTGACGGCGCCGGTGAATCCGCGAAACCCAAACTCACTACGATGGACGAGATGGAACGCACTTACATCGAAGAAGTGCTGCGACATGCAAACGGAATGATTGCGGGAAAGGGCGGAGCCGCAGAAATACTCGGCATGCCGAGTTCCACGCTCCGCAGTCGCATGAAAAAGTTAGGCATCAAGTAATACTTCCCCGACCCCCTATTAACGACGTCGTCCTCTGAAACCACCGCCGCCACCGCCAAAATTCGGTCGCGATAAGCCGCCGTTAGCGCGCATCGAGCTGAAGGTTTGTGTTCTCTCCTGGCCCAAACTGCGTGCCTGATGCTGGTTCTGCACCCAACTTCGATCCTGCTGACGTTGGACACTTTCCCAACCGTTGTCCGTGCGCTGCTGCACACCTGTCGATTTATT
>DASZDV010000152.1:0-3493 GCA_035941575.1 Pyrinomonadaceae bacterium | reverse complement strand
ATCACGCTCCTTCGTCAGTTCCACGCCTGCATTCTGTGCCATCGACAACAGCACTGCGTCTACAAACTCGGCGGCTTTCAGTGTCGCCGGATGACGCCGCTTGAATTCAGGCCGTTGCACAAACGCGAGAATGAAGGCCATGCGGTTGCGTTCCGCATCGCCATCCTGAGTCGCCAACGCAGCGCGATCGCTTTCAAACTCGACGAACTTCGGCCGCCGCGCTAAACCCGCGGTGTAAAGCGTGTTCAGGAAAACTCCGGTTGATGGGAGATCGTTCTCGACGAGCAATGAAGTAGAAACGTCAACTCGGCGAGCTCGCAAGCAGTCGGCCTTGTTTCCACATTGCGCGAGTTGGGCCGTCAGTTTTTCAACTGCGGCCTGATCGAGTTCGCGCCCGGTCAAGTCCGCGTAGTGTTGGTTGATCAGGAAGCGAAAATCGTCGAGCGGATTTGCCGCGACGACGCTTACCGCCGGATCGACAGTAACCCCGCCCGGAACGTAGGCAGTTTCACCAGAGTTCAACTGCAAGCGAATCGAGTAATCACCAAACGGCGCGTTTGGCGCGACGTGCACATCTACGCTGATTACCGGAAACGAAGTGCCGAGCTGTTCGCGGGTAAGACTTGCCGGATCTACAGTAAAGAATGGTGAGTTGACTGTAATGCTCGTACCCGGAACCTGGTCCACACCTTCACCACCGAGATAAAGTTTCACGCGTTTTCCGGGTTCCAAAGGCAGCGCGACTGTCGAAAGTTCGGCGTTCAGTCCAATCATCTTTGGCTGAAGCGTCGCAGTCTGTGCCGGCACGATACTGTTGTTCAGCGCCGTTGCAGCGTCGGCCTTTACAACGAGCTGGTTTGCCAATTCAAAACTCCGAAACTTCGACGGCGCGCCCGCGTCGCTGCTCGAAATTGAAGAAACCATCACGCGGTATTGTGCGGGAACGAGTCCTTCGAGTTGGTAGGTGCCGTCATCGGCAGTGACGTCACTCGCCATCACACGACCGGAAGCAATGCTTTCCGCCCAAACGTTCACGCCACTCAACGGTGTCAGCGCGCCTGCGATGCGGTTGTCAACTAAACGGCCTTCAATGCGTCCGAGGTTCCGCGCGGGCCCATACAGGCTGCGAACCTTTTGCCGGTCGTCTTCGCTCAACGTGCGTTCAGTTAACGCAGGCAAACCAAAGGTTCCGTTGAATGCCTGGCGGCTTTGCATCGTCGAAGCGAGCACGGCCGAATGCTCTAGACCGAGAAGATGGCCGATTTCATGCGTGAAGGTTGCTTCGAGATCGTAAGTGCCAGGCGTGCCGTCAGTAGAAAACTGTAACTCCGCTCCGTCTTCCGCTCGTGGACGCGGATTGATGCTGATGTCGGCTTCTGCGATCGCGCCGGTTTCGGGATTGTAAAAGACGCGTGTGCGGCCGGTGGTCGAGTCGGAATTGAACGACTCGTTCTCAGGCGTGGCTGCGACAGTTATGAGACTGACTCCGTCTCCGCTTTCGGCCGGACTAACCGACATCGCGGGACTCCACGTCACGACGAAGTTGATATTTGCGAGAGTGGACCAGCGCATCAACGCGCGTCGCGCAGCGCCGACTACGTCGCTCTCGGCCTTGATGTTGGCGCCGGGATTGAGCAGTGAATTCGAAAAAGAGATGCCGATGGTTCGTCTGGTCCAACGGATGCGGCGAACTGTTTGCGGAGCAGGATCTAATTCAGACGAATCGCGCGTCTCGAGCCGTTCGCCGGCGCCGAGAGCCGAGAACAAAACCACGCTCGCTAAGATGGCGGCGAGATACTGCATCACGCGATTCCTGGAAAGGACGAGTTAAAGGTTTCGAACCTAGCGGCCTACTGGAGTTGCACGGATAATTTACCGCTTTGGTCTGTGAGATCCACCCACGCCGGGAGTGCGCTGGGGGACCGGCGAACGGCGGCAGGATACCACGCTTTCGACGCACGCGAGAAGAAGGTTTTCCACAGATTACACGAATTTATCCGTGTAATCTGTGGTTTTAGTTGATCGTTATGTGCGGCGCAGTGCCGGCCGGGCGGCTTACAGTCGTAACTCCGGCGCGCGTAAATGACACCTGTACGGGCACGTCACCAGCCCCCGCCAGTGCAGCGGGCAGCCGGAACTGGATGATGTCGAACCCAGGCATCTCCGGATTCGGCTGAACCAGCACGATGCCGTCACCAGTAATCGCCGTAGTGCCGACCGTTACTGTGATTTCCGTGCGCGCAGCGAACCGCATTCCCGTAACGCTCAGTTCAATCACGGTAGCAACGGTGTTGCCACTAGCATCAGGCGAAGTGACGTTGAAAGGTTCGGCTGTTCGCGCATTCGGATTCGTGACATTGAAAGCGACCGCGCGGCCACCTGCGTCAGTCGTCGAGGTGAAAATGTCAGGCTGCGCAACCAGCACGTTCAGTAGTCCGTGCAACATCGTATCGCTGTTCGCGCCCGTGTCCAGAATGTTGACGGCTACGTTGTTGAGACCAGGACGAGTACCGATTGGCACTACGAAATTGATCTGTTTCTCAGCGTTGCCAACGAAGTAAAGCCCCGCGGCCGCACCATTGATCGATACCGAAACGCCATTGAGTTCAATCGGCAACGCGGGACTTCGTATTGTTTCGGAAGCACAGCCGGTCGGCGCGACACAAGCCACAGCATTTGACGGTGCCAACGCAATCGTCGAACGAACAAAACTCAACTCGCCAGGCGCGAGTGCAACAGGCGCACCCGGAACGGGACTGGGCGTAGGCGTCGGAGATGGAGTCGGACTCGGAACTGGCGTCGCGGCAGTCACCGGCATGTTGCTCGCGCCGGTAAAGAACGACAACACGGCCGACGACTGCGCCGTTGGAATCGGACTCAACAGGTAGAACAACTCTTGTGAGAAATCACCGTTGCCGCCACCGAGATCCACACCACCGAGAACAAAGGAGATGCGCTTATGTGTTTCGGCAACGACGGGCAATGTGCCGCCAAACGAGCCGCCCTCGGGAATAACCGGCGTGTTTGTCAGGCGGACAAAGGTCTGCCCGGTTGACGGAGCGGGTATCGCCGTCATGAACACCTGCGTCGAAATCTGCGGATTCAATCCCTCGTTCTTCTGCGCGTCAGGCGGAACAGTTCCGTCGGGCCGCAAGTTCTGCGCGGATGCAAAGATCAGACTTGAAGGCGCCAGCGAGCCGTTGTAATCGGTGAACGTCGGAAAGCGAATGATGTCAACGGACGACGCCGGTCGCTGACCAATTTCTACAAATGTGTCGCTAGCAACCGTGTAAACGAAGACTCCCAAAACTGTGCTGCTCGCTACCGCGTTGGACTTTGGATCAGTCGCACGCGATTCAAAAGCGATGAGCGCGCCGTTACGGCTCAATCTACGGCCGGGACTAAGTATGTTGGTGTTTCCGCTGCCGTTTTGTGTTCGTGTTACCTGCCGAATATTGCTGACTGCCGAACCGCTAAAATTCGCGATAAAGAT
>DASZDV010000151.1:0-10169 GCA_035941575.1 Pyrinomonadaceae bacterium | reverse complement strand
GTCATGCCGCAACCAAAAAACCGGCCGCACACGATCACAGCAGCGAGTCATCTAATCCCGCATTCAAAGCCGCTGCCGTCCAGCAACCGTGTCATTCGGCTTGCTGCGCTTGCTCCGTCTCGTCACGACAACAAAAGCGCGAAGGCGCAGCAGCGCAGGCGGTCGCGCGACAAAGTTCACCTTTCTCGACGCGCTTGGCTGCGGCCGATGACTTCGCTACGTTTCAAACAAACGAAATCTGGAATCAGACAAGTCCCCGCGGTCCACCTACCTCCTTCCTTCAGTAGCTTGCATAACAACTGAAATCGAACTCATCTGGAGGAAGGGACCATGTTTCCCCGTGTATTTTTTCTGTGTAGCTGTCTATTAGTGTTGCTGTCTGGCGCTGCTGTGGGCCAGCAAAACGTTACGTCCGGCGCTGTGAGTGGCCGCATTGAAGACTCACGCGGCGCGGTCGTTAGCGGTGCAACTGTAACTGCTACCAACCTGGAGACAAACCAACGACTAACAACCGCGAGCGATGCCGAGGGTCGATATCGCTTCCCTTATCTGCGTACCGGTGAGTACGACTTAACTGTCGAGGCCTCGGGCTTCGCGGCAGTGACCAAACGTCTCACCGTGTTGGTGGGCCAGTCTCTTGAGTTACCTGTAAAACTCGATGTTGCCGGTGTGTCAGCTAACGTAAGTATTAGCCATAGCGACGTGCCACTCATTGAAACAGTGCGCACGCAGATTACTGAAACCATTCATCCGCGCGAGATCACAGATTTGCCGCTGAATGGACGCAACTATCTCGACCTCGCGGTGCTCGTCCCAGCAGTTTCACCAACAAACACCGGCAGCAATCAACGCTTCGCCGAGACTTCAGCAGTTCCCGGCCAGGGCATCTCTATCGCAGGACAACGCAATCTCTACAACAGCTTCATCGTCGACGGTGTTTCCGCCAACGACGATGCCGCTGATCTGACCGGCACTTACTACAGCGAAGAAGTCATCGATCAATTTCAGGTGGTAACTTCAGGTGGCATTGCTGAGTTTGGCCGCGCCTCGGGTGGCGTTGTCAACATTCTGACTCGCTCGGGTACAAACGACTTGCGCGGCACTCTCTACGGCTTCTTCCGCAATCAGCGCTTCGACGCGCGCAATCCGCTCGCGCCGACGAAAGATCCTTTGACTCAAGCTCAGTACGGCGGCACTGCAAGTGGGCCACTCCGCCGCGAACGCAGCTTTTTCTTTACGAATTTCGAACAGACCCGCAGAAACTATTCCGCCGTTATCACAATCGCTCCCGCAGCCTTAAACCTCATCAACAACCGCTTGCGCGCAACGAACTATCCTGGCTCCCTGATCGAAACCGGCGTCGTACCCGCAAGTTTCGATACGACCAATTTCTTTGCGCGGATCGATCACCGCATCAACAATCGCAATCAACTCAGCGCGCGTTACAGTCTGTATCACATCGACGCCGTCAACTCGCGTACGGTCGGTGGCTTGAACGCAGTCAGCCGTGGTTCCGGATTGAGTGACACAGACCAGACGGTGCAGGTCGCTAATGTCACCACGCTCAGCAGCCGCACAATAAACGAAGCACGGTTCCAGTTTACGAACAGCCGTCTTGAAGCTCCGGTCAACGATGCTGTTGGACCAGCCGTCGGCATTTCCGGCGTGGCGAACTTCGGTACTGCCACGTTCTCTCCACTCGCACGCGATATCAATTTGTTCGAAGCCGTTGATAACGTCTCAACACAGTTCGGCGATCATTCGCTCAAAGCGGGTGGTGGTTTTCTTTACAACCGGCTGAACATACTCTTCCCAGGCGCGTTTCAGGGCGTTTACAACTTCACGTCACTCAACAATTTTCTCAACGGAACTTACAGCACGTTTCAACAGGCTTTCGGCGTTGAAGATCAGTTTCAGTCGAACCCAAATCTCGGCGTGTTTGTGCAGGACGAATGGCGCGCGCGGCGCAATCTGACGATTAACGCCGGCTTGCGATACGACGTCCAATATCTGCCCGATCCCATCGAGACCGACGGAAACAACTTCTCGCCGCGACTCGGCATTGTCTATGCGCCCGGCGATCGCAAGACGGTGATTCGCGCCAGTGCTGGTCTCTACTACGATCGCATTCCGCTCCGCGCCACCTCAAACGCGCTACAACGCGACGGCTCGAAGTATCTCGTGGCCCAGCTTGCGCCGGGGCAGCCGGGCGCTCCCGTGTTTCCGAACGTGTTGGGGGTTCAGCCAACTACACTCTCGACTAAACCAAACATCACTCGAATCGATCCGAATATCGAAGTGAGTTATAGCCAGCAGGCAAACGTCCAGATCGAACGTGAACTGCCGTGGGACGCCGTGCTCTCGGTTGGTTATCTCCACTTGCGCGCTAAGCACCTTATCCTTTCACGCAACGTGAACGTGCCGACTGTTCCCGCATCGGCGGGAGTGCCGAACCTCGGCCGGCCGGATCCTAACTGGGGCAACATTTCGCGTTTCGAGAGCTCGGGAAAGTCCTGGTATGACGGCATGGTGGTTTCATTTAATCAGCGCGCCTCGCGGTGGGGCTCCGTTCGGCTGTCGTATACCCTTTCGAAAACGATCGATGACGCAGGTAACTTCTTCTTTTCAAGTGTGCAGAACAACTTCAACATTGCCGACGATCGTGGACTGTCTGACAACGATCAGCGCCATCGTTTGGTGTTGAGTGGAACTCTCGAAGCGCCCGAGCAGTCGAAGGCCGGCGGCGTCAAACGACTGCTGCGTGGTTTTCAGTTTGGTTACATCTTTACCTACGCTTCGCGTTTACCGTTCAACGTATTGCTCGGAACCGATCGTAACTTCGACACGAATTTCAACGATCGGCCGGTCGGCGTCGGTCGAAACACGGGTCGTGGGTTCGACTTCGCTTCGCTCGACTTGCGTGTGAGTCGTCGCTTTCGTTTAACTGAGCGTGTCGATTTGCAACTGCTCGCTGAAGGATTCAACGTCTTGAATCGTTCGAACTTTGGCGTACCGAATAATACGTTTGGGCCTGGAGTCAATCCTTTGCCGGCCTTTGGACAGCCAACGGCGGCGTTTGACCCGCGACAGTTTCAATTTGGAATGAAAGTGAGTTTTTAGCTACGAATGAAACGGATTTTGGTTTTTAGTTTTTTGGGAAGTTTGCTGCTTCTGACGGGCTGTGCGCGTTTCTCGGCCGATGCGTCACGCGCAAGTTTTCAACCAAAACAGATTTCTGCGTCTGATGTCGATGCTGCGGAACCTGTCACGGCCACTGCACCGGATGGCGGTTTGTACGTCGCGTGGGTGAATCACGACGCGAATAACCAGGCCGACGTCATGCTGGCGCGCTTCAACAACGAAGGCGTCGCGAGCAATTCACCAGTAAGAGTGAACCCACAAGCGGGCGTTGCGACCGCGTGGCGCGGCGATCCGCCGAGTGTTGCGGTTGCAGATCGATCGGTGTACGTGCTGTGGACCGCCCGCGTAGAGTCGGAAGGCAGGAAGGGCACCGATATTTATCTTTCAGTTTCACTTGACGAGGGAAAAACTTTTGCGAGTCCTGTGAAAGTAAATGACGACAAGCTACCCGGCGCGCATGGCATGCACTCGCTGGCTGTGTCGAAAGACGGCAAGATCTACGCGGCATGGCTCGATGAACGAAATATTCAGCAGCCCAAACCGTCGAAGCACGCAGGCGGCCATCACATGGAAAGCAATCGCGAACTCTTCGTGGCCCAATCGGCCGACGGCGGTAAAACGTTTTCGAGCA
This sequence comes from Pyrinomonadaceae bacterium, assembly GCA_035941575.1. Classification (GTDB taxonomy): domain Bacteria; phylum Acidobacteriota; class Blastocatellia; order Pyrinomonadales; family Pyrinomonadaceae; genus PSRF01. The sequence goes on along the minus strand of DASZDV010000151.1, from coordinate 6,397 downwards.
ATCGAAAAGTCGCAGAGAACGTGTGTCCGTGCTGCAAGACTGCCCTGACCGTTTCACCTGACGGCACTGTCTACGCGGGTTGGCGACAGGTACTGCCGGGAAACTTCCGGCACATCGCAGTCGCGAGTTCGACTGATGGAATAAGTTTCTCAACACCCGTCATCGTCAGCGACGACAAGTGGATGTTGCAGGGTTGTCCGGTGTCTGGTCCATCATTGTCAGCGGACGCCAAAGGAATTCTGCAAGTAGTCTGGTTTGCTGCCGGCGAAGGAGACGCACCTGGACTTTACTTCGCAGAAACAAACGATCGTGGTCGTACTTTCTCGCCGCGTAGCTTGCTAATGCAAGAACCAGTCAAAGGCACGCCGGCACTGACGACTGAAAACAATCGCTCGATCGCGATCTGGCAAGGCACGGGAGCACAGCAGCCCGAAACCAAAATGCGCCAACTTGGCGGCGCAGGTGTTGCCGTCAGCGTTGCGGCAAACGCGGAGCTGCCGAGCGGCGTATTATGCAAAGACAAACTGTTCGTCGCGTATGTCACGAAGGTCGGTGAAAAGAGAAGCGTATGGCTGGCAAAACTCGGATAGCGATTGCGTGCCTGTCACTGACGTTCGTTATTTCTTGTGGCGACGCAGTGAATGAAAAAACTGCAACCTCGTCACCCGCGTCGGGTCCGGCGGCGGCCGTTCAATCCAATGAGTACAAAGGCGTAGGTGTGATAAAGGCGATCAATCAAAAAGCGCCGGCGATCGAAATAGATCACGGCGACATTGAAGGGCTCATGCCTGCAATGCAGATGGAGTTTCCGGTTACGGACGCGAAGCTGCTGAACGGACTAGCAGTCAACGATCAGATCGATTTCACCGTTGAGAATGCAACCGATGGCATGAAAGTCGTCGCCATCAAAAAGAAGTAGCCACAAAAAGGCACAAGAGACACAAAACGAAGTAAGGCTACTCAAATGTTTTGTGCTTCTTGTGCCTTTTTGTGGCTCAAGCTCTTAGCCTTTTTGCAGCGTCGCCAGCGCTGCCAGCACTTCCTCACTGTGTGGTCCAACTTTAACTTTTTCGAAAACTTTCGCGACCTTCCCCTGCGGGTCGATAATGAACGTGTTGCGAGCTGATAGCTTCGCACCGTTGTACTCCATCACCGAACCGTACTGCTCTGAAACCTTTCCTTCAGGATCCGAGAGCAACTTGAAGTTCAAGCCTTCCTTCGCACAGAACTCCTTGTGCGACTCGGCGGTATCCACGCTCACACCCAGAATAACCGCCTTTGCGGCGTCATACTTGGCGAGGTCGCGCTGGAAGTTGCGAGCTTCGATCGTGCAACCACTCGTAAAGTCCTTCGGGTAGAAGTACAACACCACCCATTTGCCTTTAAAATCATTAAGACTTACCTGCTTGCCTTCATTGTTTACCAGGCTAAACGCCGGCGCAGACGCTCCGACCGCAGGTATTTCACCGACGGCGTTCACATGATTGCAGGCCAGCACAGTGACGATTACGAACGCCAGCAGAAAAGCGTACTTACTCATATCCCTAATCCCTCCGCACAAATCAGTTTTTTGGAAATTGAATACTGGGGGAAAGAATACCTTTATTGCCCGAACTGCTCAACGATGCGATCGCGAATCTGTGCCGGCGTCAGTTTTTGTTCCTTCTCCAGTTTGGCCGCAAGCAACGCCTCATTCACGCAGACCGCACAGTGCGATGCGTGATCGTCTTCGAAACAACTGTGAAGACTCTTGTGGCCCATGCCGCGATCGCAGTGGCAATAACATGGCAACTGCGCGATCGTCTGCGGGATTTCACGCGCCGCTCGATACGCGTCCCGAACTAAGCCCGTGAACTTTTCGGGTTCGAGTGTTGGACCAAGACTCGAACGGCTTGGCGCCTGCTCGAAGTGCGCTGGAATCGTCTGGACAGGAGTCGCTGGTTGACTTGAAGCGTGTGCCTGATGTTCCTGCGACGCGGTCTTGTTTGGTGAGTTGGAGTGCACAATTAGTATTGCCGCCACGCCCAACACGGCGATACCTGCGATTAATAGCCAGCGTTTATTCATTGCGGTCTTTCTGTTTCATCTTGCGGCAGGAACCTACCGCACGGCCCAATTATCGCAGAAAGTCTACTCCGCTTCTTCCATGTTGTCGAGAAAACGGCACAGGGGCTGAAAAACACAAAACCACAAAGGCGCTGCAAGTTTTATGTAACGAGTTGCTTGTTAGCCTGTTTGCGGAGAACACACATGAGTATCGATAAAAACAAAGTTACAACTCAGGATGAATTGAACGAAACAGCGCCAATGGACGAGGCTGACGAACGAGCTAAGCGGGAGATGAAAAAAATCGAACGCGAAACGAAAGAAGAAGTGGCCGAGGGCTTACGACAGACTAGTGACGAATAGTTGAACGATTAGGGCCGACCGATTGATCAACCATTATCGACGAGGGCTTCTTCGATTGCTTGTTTGAGTTTAGGCGGCGTTTCCAGCGGATGAAAACCGATGAAGCGCTTCCTAATTCGCCCATCGCGCGTGATGATGAAGCTTTGCGGGATCGAACCGCGGCCCGCCATCAATGTGATTGCGACTTCACGCGACGCCCAGCCGACGTGATAGTCCACGTTATATTGACGGACGAACTCCTGCACACTCTGAGCTGAAGCCTCGGGATCCTCAGTCGAGAGTCCCACCATCTCAACGCCACGCGACTGGTATTCTTTGTAGAGTTTTACGAGTTCCGGAGTTTCGCGCCTGCACGGCGCACACCACGTGGCCCACAAGTTAACCAACAAAACTTTTCCCTGGTAGTTGGAAAGCTTTATCGGTTCGCCGTTAACGCTTTTCATCTGTGAATCGAGGACAGCCGGCGGCAGCGTCACTAGCACCGCTCCGGGCGCGGACGCAGAGGTTTTTGAAACGGGCGGAGGAGGCGTGGGATCGTTTGAGTTGCAACTCGACGCGCCGAAAGCGGCCAGAAGTCCGAGCACGATCAACGTGGATACTATGCGCAGCGGAGACCAGAACTTCACCGGCGCAACTCGATCACTGTTTCGATCCTTTAATGCCACGCTTACTTCTTACCGAACCTGAATGAATCCAAAATTACCGGCGCCTCACCCTTTGTACCGACATCTTCTACAGATGACAACTCGGGCGCCAAAGATGTCGTGAACATGCTTAGAATCGCACCGCTCGTGTCGCCTTCGTGGCCCGTCGGGAGGAAGATGACCCGTCCCCACAATTTGAGGTCGCCTTTCTCAGTTCCCTTTGACAAACCTTGCCATCTGAACTCGTAAGCATCCATCGAGTTGACCTTGGTCGGTCCTTCGGAAACTTTCGCGTACTCGGGAAAAGCTTTCGCCAAGGACGCGCTGAACTCTTCAACCCGTTGCGGAAAACTCTGCAAGTCGCCGACAAACGTCCCGGTACTTTGATACCACTTCACCACGAAATTCTCTTGCGTGAAGTCCGGCGGAATTCTTCTTTCGACTTTTACGAAATTGGTAGCGCCGGGAACACCCGCTTTTGGATCGGTTTGCCACGACTGCGGATAATAAAAACTGAAATCGAAATAGTGTTGCGCCAACACGCCGTCGAGCTTGTCCTTTGCATTCGTAAATTGGACGGTGTTGGGCGGCGGGACAAAGGTGTCAGCCGGCGTCGGTGACGGTTGTTCGATCGTCGGTTCAGGAGTCGCAGTATTTGTATTCGTTACTACGACTGGCCGGTTCTCGATCCTTTCATGCTCGACTGCCATCTGGTCCAATCGCGGTTTCACCACGAGGAAAAATGCGGCTGCGATTGCGCCACCACCGAGCAACAGAAACAGCAGGACACCCGCGATGATCCACGGCAACTTGGATTTCTTCTTTGCCGCAGGCGGAGGCAGCGGAGCTGACGGAGCTGGTTGCAGCACCGGCGGCGGTAGCGACGCTGATACAGCGGGAGCCGCAGGTGTTGGAGCAGCGACAACAGCTTCAACCGGTGGAGCGGGCGGTGGCGGAGCGGGTGGAGCTGGCGGTGGCGTCGGCGAGGGTTGTGCCGGTTTGCTGAAGTCTGCGGTGTCGGGTCCACTCGTCGTCGTTGGATGTCCAGTTGGCCCAGTGTTACGCGGCAGCGCTACCGTTGCCGGGTATTGCTCGATGATCGTTGCGTTCTGATCGGGCAGGTCACGGCTCGTTGGCCGTTCCGAAGGCGCATTGAGATCGATCGAGGTGGCGCGTATCGTCGCATTCGGATCGAAGGTTTGAGGAGCTATCAATAACCCGCCGTCAAACGTACAAAACTTCTGGCCTTCATCCGGAAAGGTACGATTACACTTGGGGCAAGTCTTCATACGGGCGAACCTCTTAAACGAGAATCAGATTTTGCATCACGAAAAGGCACATAATTCTGCGCACAAAAAGGCACATGAATCTTGTGCCTCTTCGTGGCTCAGTTTGAGCGCGCACGCGCTAACTTCGCGGCGGCGCCGCTATTACCAGGATCAAGTTCCAACGCTCGCTGATAAGCACGCGCCGCCTTGTCCTTCTGGTTCGACTTCAGATATCCGTCGCCGACTCCCTCAAAACCGAAGATCCCAGCGAGCTGCTTCTTCTCGCCGGCTCCCGCAAACTCCGACGCGCGTTCGTAAGTGGCTTCAGCGTCGGTGAACCGGTCCATACCGAGATACGCGCGACCGAGAAGATTAAAGGGCTGAAACGCACGCGAACTAACTTCAGTTGCCGACTTCAGGTAAGGTTCGGCTTCCTGATATCGCTTGTAAACGATCAAAAGACGCCCCATCAGTATCAGTGAAGTCGGATTGCGCGCGTCGAGTTCTAGCGCTCGCTTCAGCACAGGTTCCGACTGTGGCCACAACTGTTCGCTCTGTAAAGATTCGGCAATCAGGTTCAACGTGGCCGGATCTTTCGCGAGTTCAATCGCCTTTTCGTAAAACGGCGTGGCTTCACCGGGACGCCCGGCGCGGTTCAGCATGCGAGCAAGATGCGCATACGCAACTGCAAACTGCGGATCGAGATCGATCGCGCGCCGGTACGAATGTTCCGTCTCGCTGTTTGCAAGACCCCGCGCTTGTAAGGCAACTCCCAAACGGTCCCAACCGATCGCATTCTTCGGATCGATCTGAACTGACTTACGCGCGAACATCTCAGCGTCGGAGAATCGCTTCGCATTGTCGCCGCCGACACGGGGTTGGACCAGCACCACACTCAAAGCGATATGCGCGTCCGCATCGTTAGGGGCCCACGCGACGGAGTTGCGATATGCAGCCTCGGCGTCGTCCCAACGTTGCTGATCGGAATAGACGTTTCCCAAACCGTAGGCCGCGCGCGCATCGCGTGGTTTGAGTTTCAGCACTTCTTTGTACGAGTTCTCAGCTCCGGCGAAGTCTCGCGAGTCGCGTGCCTGGTTCCCTTTATCGAGCAGATCTTCAACGCGTTCCGAGGCGTTGCTGCGCGCGCCCGTAGTCCTGCTTCCCGGTTTCGCTGTGGCAGCCGGCTTTGTTCCCTTCTTCTTAGTCTCGGGATTCTTCGCACGGAAAATGCCCGCGCTGCCGCCGACGTCGGATCCGACGTCCTGCCCAAACACCCGACCGGCGCGGCCGGAAAAGCTCAAACAGGCGGCGGCAAACATCAAAAACGCCGCGCGAAGTATTGCGTTCGCTCTCATCATTACTCTCCTACTGCTGTTGGATTGCTAATATTGAGACTAACCTCGGCTGAAACCGTCTTCTACAATGAACGTCTGGGTCACTGAAGAATAGCTTGCTGGATTGTAGATCAGCTTCACCGGATGAGCTAATTCCGAGGTTAAGGCCCGTTGCGCACCAATCTGAATCCTAATAACGTCGTTTTTGTCGTAGGCGGCACGAAGTCGCGCATGCACGCCGTCACGGGAGCATCCGCCTTAGCCGGATCGCTAACATAACAGCCGCCCCTGATCGTGATCCAATCACGAATACCGCCGGGAACCACGGCTGTATTTCCCGGGTAGAGCGAGGTCTTCGAAGACGTCCACTCCCAGACGTTTCCGACCAGATCAGCGACGCCCCAACGATTCTTTCCCTCGATGCGTGAACCAACCGGAGCGGGCGTCGCTTCCCTGATCACTGCGGCGTTCTCTTTCCAGTTTGGTCCCCATGGATAAAGATCGGATCTGTCGCCGTTGCGCGCTGCATACTCCCATTCGTCTTCAGTCGGCAGGCGGTAACTAACACCGTCGCGTTTCGATCGCCACGAAGCGAAGGCCGTTGCGTCATCGAAAGAGACGTTTACGACGGGCCAGAGTTCCTGACCGAACGGTGGCCTGGTCCCAGCCCAATGAACCGGCGCCGGGTGGTTGGCTTCACGTACGAAGTCAGCATATTCAGAATTGCTTACTTCAGTGCGGT
>DASZDV010000150.1:0-3446 GCA_035941575.1 Pyrinomonadaceae bacterium | reverse complement strand
ATCGCTGGATGGAAGAGGACACGCCCGCGCTGCGGACCTGGGTGTCCGCGCAGCACGAGTACACGATGGCCCAACTCACGTCTCGGCCGTCGCGCGAGCATATTCGGCGTCGTTTGGACGAGTTGATACGTACCGATGCTGTCGGCGATATCACCAAAGCCGGCAAGCGATATTTCTTTCGCCAACGTTTCAAGGATCAGGAACTCCCGGCGCTTTATTACCAGGACCTACCTGATGGCGCGTCGCAGTTGTTGATTGATCCTGGTGAACTGAGTTCCGACGGCACGGTCACGCTTGCGGATACGCACGCTTCTCCCGACGGCTCGTTGATCGCCTTCCGTCTGACCTCGGCTGGAAGCTCCTGCATGTCGCTCCACGTGATGAACGTCGACAACAAAGAACTGTTGCCCGACTCGATTCCGGGGGACGTGAATCCGGTGGCGCACGCATGGCACACGAAGAACCGTGTTGCGTGGTTACCTGATAACAGCGGCTTTTACTACACGCGTTGCGCTCACGCGATGCCGGCGCGCGAGGCGCGATTCCATCACAAACTTTACTTCCATCAACTCGGCGATGATTGGCGCGAAGACCAGATGGTGTTTGGCGAATCTCTGAAGCGAGAACAGACGCCGTATCCGCAAGTTTCATCCGACGGGCGGTACGTCCTTGTGCTGGTCCAGGATCTATCGGGAGCTTCGCCGTGCTCGCAACTCTATCTTCTGGATCGCGAAGATCTGCAACGTGGTTTTTTCACGATCATTCGCGATGTCGGGGCGTTTATCAGCGCCGTCGCAATTTATCGAGACACGCTTTACATCCAGACGAATCATGACGCGCCATTGGGCAAACTCGTCGGGATAAAGCTCGCGGATATCGCCAGCGGCGACTTCGTTCCTGCAAATGTGATCGCGGAAGGCTCGCATCCGCTCCGAGCCTGGGCACCGGTAGGAAACTACCTCTTTGTAGAAACGCTCGAGAATGTTTCGTCACGGCTGCGTGTGTATGACCTTGCGGGAAAGTTAGTGAAAGAAATCGAACTACCCGGCACAGGAAGTACAAGCACGCTAAACGCCGAGCCGGACTCAGAAGATCTGTTGATTTCGTTTTCGTCGTTCCTTGTGCCGAAGACTATCTATCGTCTGGATCTCGAGAAGCTCCAACTCACACTCTTTCGCCAACGCGAGCTACCTTTTGACCCGTCGCTGTTTGAAATCAACCAAGTGTGGTTTGAATCGCGCGACAGCACGCGAGTGCCCATGTTCCTGATTCACAAAAAGGGAATCGAGTGCGACGGCAAGAACGCTGCGGTTATACACGGATACGGCGGTTTTGGTGTAAGTCTCTTGCCGGCCTTTGCAGTGCACATGATTCCATTTCTCGAGCGCGGCGGAATCTATGCAGTCGTGAATGCGCGAGGCGGCGGAGAGTTTGGCGAAGAGTGGCGGCGCGCCGGCATGCGCGAGAACAAGCAGAAAACATTCGACGACTTCATCGCAGCAGCAGATTGGCTGATTTCGCAGGGCTACACGCATTCGTCGCGATTGGGTTGTTTTGGGTGGAGTAATGGCGGGTTATCGGTCAACGCTGTCGCGGTGCAGCGTCCCGATCTGTGGCAGGCGGTTGTCGCCGGCGCACCCGTGACAGACATGGCTCGCTTTCACAAAGCTCACGGCGGACAGCACTGGATCGCTGATTATGGTTCACCTGAAGATCCGCATGATCTGGATTACCTGATGCAATACAGTCCGTATCACACGTTGCCGCAACCGATCGAAGCGCCCGCGATACTCACCGTAATTCCGGAGAATGACGATCGCGTAGCTCCGTGGCATGGCTACAAGATGCACGCTGCATGGCGCGACGCAAACGTGTCGAAGAACCCGATCCTGTTACGCAAAGAGACGCAGGCAGGACATCGAGGCAGTCCCGCGGTGAGCAGGACCATCGATCTCTATGCCGATATTTGGGCCTTCTTTTTCTGGCAACTTGGATTGGAAGGAAATTATTGACGCCCTCGCATTGTAGGAGTATGTTTAGCGTGACCCCAAACCTTCGATAGTATGTGAGACCCACATATAAGCCTCGCGTTACGTCGATCGTGGGCGATGTTCACTACGCGTTATCCTCGCAATAACCCAGGCTTCGAACCGTCGAGCACTCGCTGTTAGCGTCCCCTCGGTTCTTAACGCAGTCAAACTTTCATCCAACTCGCCCTGCTATTTCACGGCGCTGGCGGAGAGCCTGTTTCTGACTCGGAGAATTCATATGAGCGATCTTCGAAAAATCCTGTATCGCGCTGAAACGAACTACGATTTCTATCTTGATGTACTAACGAATCCGACCGAGGCTCTCGCGACGTATGAATTGACCGACGTCGAACGCAAAGCCTTCACCACGGACAAGTCGCGACTCCTGAGCATCTTTGCCCGCTTGCGTGGATTCTTCCTGGATGATGATGGACCACCACCGCCACCCCCACCACCGCCACCACCGCCGCCGCCGCCACCCCCACCGCCGCCTCCGCCACCCCCACCGCCGGGGCCGCCGCCTCCACCACCACCGCCACCACCGCCGCCTCCACCACCGCCACCGCCACCACCGCCGGGGCCGCCACCACCGCCGCCTCCGCCACCACCACCACCTCCACCTCCGCCTCCTCCGGGCGGAATCGGAATCGGACCGGTGCCACCGCCACCACCGCCACCCCCTCCACCAGGAGTCGGAGTCTGCGGTGTGATTCACCACGACTTCTTTAATTCGTTTAAGGAGTTTGACGAGATCGATCTTATCGATGTCATCAATGATCCAGTCGTGGTCCAAGTCGTAGACGTGATACGCAGCACGCAAAGCCGCCTGGATAGATTCAACGCAATCAACCAGCTAATGGGGAGAATCGAATGAAAAACACAAACCGCGTTCCCTACGACATCGCCGTTGTCGGTCTGGGTATGACCGGCACGCATCAGATCACGCGTGAAGCAGAGGAGACGATTCGACGCTCTCGGCAAACATTCGTCATCGACATGGCGGTAAGTGTGCTCGACTATCTGAAGACACTCTGTCCCGATGTTGTCGATCTTCGGCGTGCTCAAAAGCCGGGAGTGCATCGCAGGCTGACGTATCGCAGGATGGCGAGCATCGTGATCGACGCGGCGATTGAGAAACCGCCAGTCTGTTTTGCAACGTACGGCCACCCCAAGATGTATTGCCATCCGACGACGCTGATACAACGAGCAGCTACAGTGCTGGGTCTGAAGGTCGTTGTATTGCCCGGCGTTTCTTCGCTCGATACGCTGCTTATTGATCTAAACCTCGACCCGGGATTTGATGGTCTACAGGTTTATGACGCTACCGATCTGGTGGTGCGTGGCCGGCCACTCCAGAACGACGTATCTTGCGTGATCATGCAAGCGCCCATCGTTCTTGAACCCTTCAACAACGGG
>DASZDV010000149.1:0-11002 GCA_035941575.1 Pyrinomonadaceae bacterium | reverse complement strand
CTATCGTATCGATGTTGCTCGTGTCGGTGGTATTGAGCCTGATCTTTTACCTGCTGCGTAGATTCTTCTAAGGTATTTCTCTCGCCTCTTTTTCTCTATCCGCCTGGGCCCACTCCTGCGCCGAAACAAATGACTGCGCGTCGTAGATGAGCAGGATCGTTCCAACTGGGAGTTGCTCGCTGATCTCGCGCGCCGCAAACATCGGAATCCGAACGCAACCATGACTCCGAGGTAAATGAGGTACCGACGGATTTCCGTGTATCGCGAGCCCATCACTAAAGTAGTTGGGGTAGTAAAGTAATCCGAGAGGCGATCGTCTCCATCCCAACATCTTCCCGTAGATCCTGAACCGGCCGCGCGGTGTGTAAGCCAGTCCACTCATACGTTTTTCTTTGTAACGCCGGCCGCTGCCGGTTGACACCGGAAGGATTCTCGTGACCTCACCATTGTCGTCTGCGAGCAGAAGCACTTGCCGGTCAAGATCCACTTCGACGTGCTTGTAGCCAGGATCTTTGGGACGCGGCAAATCGGCGTCACGGATCGCATTGAATTCCGCGCGTGTGAGTCGCCCCGTAATTTTGCGCCCTTCCCATTTCTGAAAAGTGACCAAAGCCAATTGCGTCGCACTATCAACGACGCCATCAACGGGTCCCGTCGAAAAGCCCATCCGTGAAAGTCGACGTTCCGCTTCCTTCAGTTCAGTTCGTTTGAGCGGACCCCCTTCCCGTTTCTTAACTTTCGAAAGGGCGGCAGAGTGGTTAGAACTTAATACCAGCACGACCGCCGAGATAACCGCTGCTGCAAGTTTTTGCGAAAACACCATAGGACCTCCTCGGAAAATCTCAGGAGGAATCGAATTACAGACGCGCTGCTCGCCCGCGAACACGCCTTAAGTCTTCACGGGTCAAGGAAGGGAAGTCGGGTGGGACCTGGTTGGAGCCCTTTGGGAGCCCTTCTGATCACAACTCTATACGTTCACAATACTACCGCCGCCGTCGCCGAATCAATACTCCGCGGACGCGGGAAGTTTTTGCTTGCCTCCGCCAAGACGCTGGCGCGATAATTCCGTGGCCTACTCGCCGATCCGGCCCCTGCCGCCGTATCCGACAAGAAACCCAGAGTTCCCGTGAAGTTGTGAGCGTTCAAAGCCGTCGAAGGAACTTATCGAAACTGACTTCTTTTGACAAAAGGTGCACCGATGAAACGCCTCCCTCTACTCCCGTTATTAATTGCTGTGGTCACCGCAGCGCAGCTTTCGTGTGCGAGTTTTAGCCGAACCGCCACGTCGCGCCCCCCAGGTACGTCTGAAAAGGACCAGGCTGCTATCGATGAAATACTGAAGCGTTACGAAGACGCGCTGGGTGGAAGAGACGCGATTGACGGAATCAAGAGCTACAAATTGAGCGGACGATTTGCGCTTGCAAGTCTGACGGGAAACATACAGGGCTGGCGAAAGGAACCTCATAAGACGTTGACCATTATTGAGTTTCCGGGTGCCGGATCATTGAAGAAGGGTTTCGACGGTGAAACCCGCTGGATCCAAACACCTGTCGGAACGTATACCGATACGGACCCACAAGGAGAGATCGCCGAACTCGAGCGTGACGCAGAAGTGTTCAGCGCCGGAAAGATCAAGAGTCTTTTCTACAGCATGAAGCTCGAGAACAAGGCGCGGCTCAACGGTCGCGAGGTACACGTAATTGAAGGCGAACCGCAAAGAGGTCCTGCGGAAAAACTGTTCTTCGACACCCAGAGCGGTCTACTCGTACGTTGGGACATGGCGCGCAAACACCCGAAACGCGGGACCATCTTTGTAAAGGTTCACCTCGATGATTACAAGGATGTGGACGGCGTGAAGATTCCCTTTAGGGTGCGCTTTGCTTTTGAGTCGTTCAGTTTCACGGTCCAGGTGGATAAACTCGAAAACAACATTTCGATCGACGATACGATTTTCAAAAAGCCGTCATAGTTAAGTAGATCCGATGAAGGTCATCATCCGCGTTATTGTCGCGCTTGCCGTTGGCGTGGTTGTGCTCGTTGGAATCGTCGGGTTCATCGGTTCGCTACTACCAAGAACACACGTCGTCTCGCGCTCAATTCTGTTGCATCGTTCGCCTGAGGAAGTTTACACAGTCGTTCGCGACTTCGGCTCAGCGCCCAAATGGAGATCGGACGTGACACAGGTTGAGGTTCGACAGCGACAAGGTGGACCGCTCCACTTTCGCGAGGTGGGAGAGAACGGCGTTGTAAATTACGAGCTGGTCGAAGATGTTCCCGGCCAACGCATGATCACGCGAATAATCGATACGAACCTTGGCTACTCAGGTCAATGGACGTACACGTTTACCTCCGAGGCCGGCGGCACACGCGTGACGATCAGAGAAGATGGTGAAGTCTCAAACGTGCTCTTTCGTTTCATGTCGCGGTACGTCTTCGGACAAACAGCAACTATCGACGCCTATCTCACATCGCTGGCAAAGCATTTCGGCGAATCAGCAGCGCCGCAGTAGCTCACCCCTCCAACTTCTCAACAGTAACCTGATAACCCTTATACACTAGCCGGTACGTTCACAATTTGTGCGAGATTTGATCACTGGCGCGGCATGCGGTAGCGTTGGCTTACACGCAAAAAACCTACATCGGGTTGAAAGGACGAAACAGTAATGAGCCGTGACGAACTTGAAGATACAACCATCTACAAAGTTGTAATGAATCACGAAGAGCAGTATTCGATTTGGCCCGTCGATCGTGAGAACGCATTGGGTTGGACTGACGTCGGCAAGACGGGCACAAAAGCTGAGTGTCTGGAGTACATCAAAGAAGTTTGGACCGACATGCGTCCGCTAAGTCTCAGAAAGAAGATGGACGATATGGCCGCAAAATAGGGAGAATATATACTTGACTAACCAGCGAGCTTCTTCCCTACATCTGTTAAGTGTCGTTCTATCTCAGTTGAGATCAAGCACGCGTTAGCCAGTTCGGTATCTAACTGTTTCAACTGTCGGTTGTCAAAACATCGCCGGGCGTTCTTGAGCGTTTTACGCAGTTCCCGTACCGCCTTATACGCGCGGCGCAATTCTTCGACCGGATCGACAGGGCTAAAACCTACGGCTGACACACCGCGAAACTAGCGCCGGGATTTTCGTTTGAGAAGTCTCAAAGAACTATCAAAAGATTATCTTGCTCCGCCAGACGCGAATTTTCATCCCGGCAGGAACATTTGATCCCCTTCAGCTTGTCTTGCTGCTTTCAGCACTTCGATGCTCATCGAAATATCCAAACGCTTACCCGCTAGGATTTCCCTCACTGTAACACCTCGATCAAACATGGTTGCCGAACCGACACGGGAAATCGCCATACCCGGGAGTTTAGGATCGTGGCCGTAGACCTCCGTTGATTGACGGGTATTTACGAGTGGCTATCCTTCACGCGCGGAGGCTTAAACTCACCCACTCAATAAGAGGCTTAGAAAGATGCTTCTTTTCTTACTGCTTTTCTCAATCTCACGTGTTGACGTGAACAACAACAGGAGCCAATCAAGCAACTCGGCCGTCTCGGTGACCAACGAGCACTCCCCTTTTTCCGCAAAGTTTTGACAGCAGAACTAAAAGGCAGGCCCGCGTCGGCTGCCTGAAGAAGAGATCAACACATGTTCAGAAATTTCATTCCGGACTTGAAATTCGCGCTGCGGATGTTCAGGAAAAAACCTGTCTTCGCGATCCTTGCGTTGTCGAATCTGGCGCTCGGCATTGGCGTCAACACGGCGATCTTCAGCGTCGTGAACGCGATCCTGTTGCAGCCTTTGCCGTACGCAAAACCGGATCAACTGGTTTTCGTGTGGGACACGCAACGCGATTCGGCGAAGAAGTTGACCTATCCGGTTTCCAATCCAAACTTCCGCGACTGGCAGGAAAACAATCATGTGTTCGAGAGTATGTCTGCATACTCTTTCGACTACTTCAATCTTGTCGGCACTGATCGTCCGGAACGTTTGTTCACCGCTTATGCTTCGTCAAATCTGTTAACCACTCTCGGCGTCACGCCTGCATTGGGCCATTCATTCTCAACAGGCTCCGGCCAGGCTGAGGCGACGGACCAGGTCTTGATCAGCGACGCGTTATGGAAACGCAACCTCGGTTCTGATCCACAAGTCGTCGGGCGAACGCTCACTCTCAACGGACGCAGCTTCACGATCATCGGCGTGCGGCCGCCTGAGTTTCAGATTCCGCGACAAGTTTCACTCGGCGTGATCGCGATGGACGACGTCGATGTGATCGTTCCGCTGGCGTTTCTGTTTAGCGTTGAACCGGCAATCGGAGAACAGCGTGGTCGTCACTTCATGCACTCAATCGCACGGCTCAAGCCGGGAACCGGCCTCGACCAGGCGGCTAGCGACATGACGACGATCGCACGGTCGCTGGAGGAGCGTTATTCGGACGTCAATGCGAACTTCACAACAAACCTGGTGCCCGTGCATCAACAGATCACCGGGCGCATTCGTCCGGCGTTGCTGTTGCTGCTCGGCGCCGTTGGTCTGGTACTCCTGATTGCTTGCTCCAACGTCGCAAACCTTTTGCTGGCTCGTTATGCGGCACGGCAAAAAGAGTTTGCCGTGCGGACCGCGCTCGGCGCCGGACGCGGACGTCTTGTTCAGCAACTGCTCACTGAAGGTTTGTTGCTGTGGCTTGTCGGTGGCGCTTTGGGACTGTTGCTGGCCTTTGGTGCGACGCGTGCGTTGGTCGCATTGAATCCGTCAGACATTCCGCGCATTAAAGAGATCGGCGTCGATGTCTGGGTGCTGGGCTTTACGCTCCTTATCTCACTTGGCACAGGCCTCTTGTTTGTGCTCGTGCCGATGATCCAACAGATTCGGCCTGATTTGAACAAGACCCTCAAGGAAGGCGAACGTTCTTCGTCTACGGCGCCACTCAGCCGCCGTCTGCGCAGCGCACTCGTGATCTCGGAGATGGCCCTGGCGTTGGTGCTGCTTATCGGCGCGGGTCTGCTGATCAAGAGTTTCAGCCGCGTGCTCTCGGTGGACATGGGATTCGACTCGCACAATATCCTGACGTCGGAGATCTTTCTTGCGCCGCAGAAACATTCGAAGCCCGCGCAGTTCATCGAGTTCCATCGTCAGCTCATGGCTAAACTGAAGAGCTCAGCAGGCGTTGAGTCTTTGGTCACAGCATGGGCGCGCTAATCGGTTTTGAACTCGCGCGACTGCTGCGGCGGAACGGGAAGAGACAACCGTCTCATCTCTTCGCGTCCGGATGTAATGCGCCGCAGTTACCGCTTACAGCGCGACGCATTTTCGATCTACCCGAAGCTGAATTCATTGAAGAGTTGCGACGGCTGAATGGCACGCCGGCGGAAGTGCTCGAACACGCCGAGCTGATGCAGTTGTTCGCGCCGATCATTCGCGACGATCTTTCCGTGTGTCAGACGTATGAATATTCACCGGACCCGCCTCTCGATTGCGACATCACTGCTTTCGGAGGCGTAGGCGATCCGGGTGTTACGCAGGACGGAGTGAGCGCCTGGCGAAAACAGACAACTGCCAACTTCTCGATGAACATGCTGCCGGGCGATCATTTCTTTGTTCACAGCGCGCTACCGGATTTGCTTACGAACATCAGGCGCGGTCTACGCGATAAACTGTAACGGTCGCCTTGAAAAAGTGTGACGAAGAGGGAGGTCGGCAGCCGGCCTCCTTTTTCTTTGTGCAAGTTTTGCGTAAGCTTACTCCTCTGAGTGCGGATGATTAGACGAGCTGTTCTCGTAATCTTGATACTGGCGATCCTGGGCGCGGGCGTATGGGCGGCGTTACGTTACAAACGTCTGCGCGACGCAGAGATTCCGGAGCTCAATGCGCTCCAATCTGCAAACACCAACAGCATCGCCTGGGCGGCCGCCGTCGAACAAGTTAAGGCGGATCGCGGCGAGTTGGCGACTAATGGTCCCGCTCTTGAAGTCCCCCAGGAACTGAAACATTACAGCGACCGCTACTGGTTTCTCGCGACGCAGATCGCAGAGATTGCGAAATACAACGTCCCGACGTGTCAGGACTATGTTGACCTCGCGGAGATGATCGAGCGTGCGGAGTTGGTTTCGGTTCCAGGTGTCACTGATACATACGTCCTGTACGGCGTGGGCCAGCGCGCAGACGACAGCGTCTTCACGAGGGCTGATCCGGCAAACACAAACTTTCAACCGTTGGAAGCTCTGGCGAAGAATTTTGCGGGCCGTTCGTACAACCTGAACGATCCCGCAGATCGACAGGCGCTCAAAGGCAACATGCTTAGTTCGTTGAGGCCGGCGGCGTTAAAGGTTTTGGAAGAGGTTGCGTCAGCGTATCGCAAGCAGTTTGGACGTCCATTGCCGATCAGTTCGCTTATCAGGCCGGAGCAGTATCAGCAGGCGTTGAGAAGGGTGAACCGGAATGCTGTGGTGATCGAGACGCCGCCACATTCAACCGGTCTCGCGTTTGACATCGATTATCGCTACATGAGCGCCGCGGAGCAGAATTTCGTCATGGCCGAGCTGGCGCGGCTTAAGAATGAAGGGCGTATCGAGGCGATACGCGAACGTAACGCGAATTATCACGTGTTTGCTTTCCTGAACGGCACGCGGCCCAGTGACGACCTGATTTCGGCTAAACTCGATGAGGCAGTTCCGCCGGGCCGCGAAGCAAATCACGCCGACGACAAAGAGAAACCGGCGAAGGCAAAAACAGCGAGATCCAAGTCCACGAAAAAGCCCCAAAAACGGGTCCAAAAAAGGCGTGGCCGGCGGTAGTTTTCAGCGAAATTTGGTGTCGAACCGTGGTGGCATTTTGTGCATCCCACTGTTTCCCCCGACAAAACACCTCACAAAACCACGGTTCGCAAGGAGAGTATGAAGAACGGCAAGGTTCATGTTGCGCTCATCGTAGTTGTGTTGGCAGTTGTGGGCGCGGTCGCCGCTCTTGGCGCACGCAGCAGCCGGGGGCAGTCGTCGCGAACAAAGAGCGAGCCTATAGTTAGACCCACTACCCGCATCACGTCGAACCCCAAGACCCCGAGCACATCTGCCGCATTTCTCGCCGCCGCGTCAGAAAACGCGCTGCTGAAAAATGAATTAACCTGGACGTTCGGCGGTAAGCAACAACGTGGTTGGTATCTCTACGATCTGTTGATTAGTAAGACGGTCAACACTGAGGACGACTCCGACAGTAGTGACTTCGCGGCCGCCGTCGCAAAGTGGCAGAAGCGAACCGGTTTGCAGGCTGACGGTATTCTCGATGAAGAGGCGTTCATGCGGCTTGTGTCGCAGTGGCAAAGCAATCGTCTGAAGAGCCGTGACTATCCTTCGCCGGATCAACTACTGACAGCGCCGCCGGCAGATTTTTACGATCCTTCACGCTTACCGGAACTGCGACAAGTCGAAAAAAACACGTACGCTGCGTACAAGCGCATGATCGCGGCCGCAATTGCTGATCCATCTTTGAAGTTGGCCCATACCTCAACGGGTGAACTCGCGTCCAACGAGCGATATTTCAAGATCGTTTCTGCGTTTCGTTCGCGCGAGTATCAGGATGAACTGCGTCGCAAATCACCGAACTCGGGAACCGCGGGGTTGGCAGTTAACAGTCCGCACTTCACCGGCCGCGCGCTCGATCTCTACGTCGGCGGCGATCCGGTAGACACCAAAGATTCAAACCGCGCCATTCAGGTCAACACACGCGCATATCGCTGGCTCGTTCGCAACGCCGAGCGCTTCGGGTTCCGTCCTTACTTCTACGAACCGTGGCACTGGGAGTACGTGAAGTAGGCCACAGATGAACACGTGTGAACACGGATTGGTAATCCTTCCGGCGTAAAAGTACACTTCGCGCGTATGGACATCGTGCGCTACGCGACCGTTCTTGTGTTGTTCGCAACAGTCGTTTGTTTTTCTAACTCGACAGTACAGGTAAAAGGGGATAGGAAAGAGTACTTGTTCTATGTTCTATCGGAGTCCGCAGACAAGATCACGCTGGTGCGTTTCGACGGCACTAACGCACGCGTCGATCATCAGATTGAAACCGGCGACATGCCGGTCGATATCGATGGCCCACACGGCATAGTCGTTTCTCCCGATCGACAGTTCTACTACGTCTCAATCGCTCACGGCCGTCCATTCGGCACCGTCTGGAAATACGCGACTAAAGACGACTCGCTCGTTGGCAAAACAACACTCGGTCTTTTTCCCGCGACAATGGACATCACGCCGGACGGGAGCTTTCTGTTCGTCGTGAACTTTAACTTGCACGGCGATATGGCGCCGTCAACAGTGTCAGTCGTTTCGACGCAAACCATGACGGAGATCGCGCGAATCGACACCTGCACGATGCCTCACGGCT
Source organism: Pyrinomonadaceae bacterium (assembly GCA_035941575.1). Lineage (GTDB taxonomy): Bacteria > Acidobacteriota > Blastocatellia > Pyrinomonadales > Pyrinomonadaceae > PSRF01. Next base: position 2,622 of record DASZDV010000149.1, on the reverse strand, counting down.
CGCGTTTGAACCCACAGGGAAGTAAGCAGTATTCCGGGTGCATGATGGACGACATGCTGGTGGAGATCGACACCCGCTCGCTGAAAGCGGTTCGCCATTTCATCGTGACGAAGAACAAAGAAGGCGGAATGACCGGACCACCGAAGATGCCCGCCGTCACGTCCATGCACGCGACACACGGGGCCCCTGGTGGTCATGGTTCTGAGGCGCCCAAGCCCGGCGACAACTCTTGTTCACCGACCTGGGCGGAACCTTCGGCGGATGGCTCGTCCGTGTTTGTGGCTTGTAATGGTTCAAGCGAGATTGTTGAGGTCAAAGCGAACAGTTGGCAACTCGTCCGTCGCATTCCTGCGCGCCCAGGTGTGTACAACCTGGAGATCACACACGACGGCTCTCGACTAATCGCAACCAACAAGCGCGATCAATCAGTCTCGATTTACGACGTGAAGAGCGGAAAAGAACTGGCGCGTTTACAAACAAAACGGAAAGTGCTGCACGGCGTGGTCGTTTCACCTGACGACCGGTATGCGTTTGTTACAGTTGAAGGAGTGGGTTCAGAACCGGGGACGGTTGAGATCATCGATCTCGCAGCGCTGAAAACGGTCGCTACACTCGACGTGCCGCCCGGCGCCGCGGGCATCGACTTTTACAAAACCAGCCCGTGATTACCTTTGTCCGGGAGAAGTCGTCGATCCTTTATCGATCTTCTCTCCAAGCTTCACAATCCAAAGACCTGAATTGATGTCGTTGAAGTAGATCAGGCCTCTGTGCGGTTGCGCGCCCCATGTAAGCGGCAGGTTCGCACGGTAGCCCTCCGGATCGCCGGTCCAAATGCGCGCAATCTCACGTCCTTGCTGGTACAGATCGCCGCGCAGTTCCCCTGAAACATCGACGACGCGTCCACCGCCACTGTAGTAGCCGACGTACATCACGTCATCTTCGACCCAGATGTTGTGCGCGCCGCCTTCAGGCACGGGGTACTCCGCCACTTTCCGCGGATGATTAATGTCGGAAACATCGACCACGTGAACGATGCCACGCACCGGAACGCGTTTCGTTGACTTGATATCGAAGATTCCGGGAAAGACTTCATCGCCGATGAAAACGTAATTGCGATAACGATAGACTGAGTGTGTCCCCGCCAGCCAACCGTTGCCATAAAGTTCGTTGTGGTTGAAACGCAGTTGACTGACGAACTGCGGACGTTCCGGACTGCCGCCTTTTATGCCTGCGCCGACATCGAGAATCACGAGGCCGTCGTGCCAGTAGGCGAGGTACGCGAGACCGTCCTTCACTTGTAGATCGTGAACGTAGCGGCCGGCGATCTGTTCGCCTTCCTTCGTCCGAATCATACCGGCCATCGGGTTCTCGGTTTGCCAGCGCGCGACTTCTTTCGGGTTCTTTACGTCTGCGAAATCGATGACGCGCATGGAACCAGTCGCATCGTCCGTCAGGTAAACGTAATGGTCATGCACGAAGGCGCTGTGAACACCGCCCGTGACCGTTGCCGTGTATTCGGAGATCAGTTTGGGATGCGCCGGATCAGACGTGTCGTAAAAAGCGATTCCGTTCTTCCGGTTCGACGCGCCTTCGCGTGAGATCACGAGAATCTTGCCGTCGGCTGTCGTCATGATGTCGTTCACGAGCCGCGCATCGACTTTGATCGTGTCAGTTAATTTTGGCTTAGCCGGATCGGAAATGTCGTAGACGAGAAAGCGATCGGAAATGGTTGAGTAGTAGGCGTAGTTGCCGATGATCCACTGCTCGGCGCCTTGAAATTCTTTCAGCGGCGCACGGCCGACTAATTCGATCTCGCGCTCGAGATTGCGCGGCGCGACCACGACTGAAGCGCTTGACGAAGTGTTTCCGCTCGTGCCGGTAACGATGTAGGTGCCCGGCTTGTCAGCCACGAATGCGCCGTCCGTATCGATTGTGGCGCCGGTGCCGCTGACGGACCAACGCGTCGCGACGTCGCTTGCAGGAGTACCTTTCGCGTTAAAGCGGATCACGTCGCCGGTGCGTGCAGTCTTTGAAGTCGCGCTGACCAACAGGCTGCGCAGCGTGTTCTTCACGACAGTAATCTGAGTAGTCGAAGTCGCCGTTCCCGATGTCGCGGTGATCGTTGCTTTGCCTGGTCCAACTCCCGTCACGACGCCGCCGGCATCAACTGTCGCGACGCGCGGGTTGTCCGTAGTCCAATTAATCGGGACACCGGTGCGTGGATCGCCGTTGTAGATGCGTGTCACGGCGTCGAGTGGAATGCTGCCGCCGACGACCAGCGGCGTCTTTATCGGCGTAACGTCGATGGTCTTAATGCTCGGGGCTTTGACCATGAACGTCGTCAAGCCTGGCTTGCCGCCGATGATTGCGCCGACAGTGACTTCGCCGGTGCCGAAGAGCTTCACGTTGCCCTCGTCGTCAACCGCTGCGATATCGAATGGACCAGCGAAAAATGTAGAGGGTTGCTCGTTGATGACGTTGCCTGCCGCGTCTTTTGCGACGGCGGTGACCTTTACCTGTTGGCCGACTTCAGCTTCCTTGACTGGCGCACTCACCTGAACTGTTTTGACGGCGGAAGTTGTTGTCGATGAGTTCGTCCCTTGAGCCAGGACGCTGATGGCG